>NZ_DAZC01000016.1:42108-42309 GCF_002508845.1 Methanobrevibacter sp. UBA417 | reverse complement strand
TGAAGTCAATTTTATGGTGTTTTTTTCTATTTGAATCTTTTTAACGGATTTATGTAGTGATTGTTAGGATTGTAGTAATTCTGGTTTGGTGTTTACAGTATAGGGTGAAAATGTATTTTGAATTTTATTTTTTATTGATTATCTTTTTATTATAATCAAAACTTTTTTTTAGTTTTGGTTTTTCATGTTTATTTAGGCTTG
>NZ_DAZC01000016.1:21416-41914 GCF_002508845.1 Methanobrevibacter sp. UBA417 | reverse complement strand
TCATTTCGCTGCCAGCCTTTTTTATACAAAAATTCTTATTCTTACTAAATGTTACTTTAACTTATTTTTATATTCTTTAAAACATTATATCAAATATTTTTTTTCAAATTAAATAGTTTTATTACTTAGAAAATTTTAGATAATAATTCAAACTATTCAATCTTTCTGAATTAAATAGTAAAATGTATATAATAAGTATTCAATATTATCAATTACTAAAAAGAATATATTCAAGTTTTCTTTTTAAAATTATATTTTAGGAGTAATTTAAAATGAAAAATTTAAAAAAATCAATACTAATACTCTTAACGTTTTCCATAATATGTATTATGGGAATCAGTTGTGTATCTGCAACTGACAATGTAGATCCAACTAATAGTGATGATACAAGTATTGTAAATAATAATTCACAGAATTCTGTGAATTTAGAAACCTCAAATAATCTTGAGGATGAAGATTCTTCACAGGGCTTATTAACTATTCCCAATGAAGTAAATACTAATAATTATGAACCTAATAATAATATTTTAAGTGAAAATGAAAAACCTATTATTGCAGTAGAAGCAAATTCTAAAGCAAATTCATATATAGATATGGACTTTGAGAATTCTAATAATACATTAGAATTTGACTTATCAAGTAATGATATTGATTTACCTAATCAAATCATCACTGGGGATATTAATGGCACATCTTTTAGTCTTACAACTAATTATAAGGAGAAGCTTATAAAACTTTAACTAATTATGCACCTGGTAATTATATAGTATCCTATTCTTATTCTGGTAATGATTCTATTAATGGATTTTCAGGATCTAAAGCTATTACAATTACAGATAATACTAAACTCAAAACAGAATTGGATATGGATTTTGATGATGATACTAATATTCTTGAATTTGAATTAAAGAATAATAAAATACCTTTAGCTAATCAAGTTATTAATGGGGATATTAATGGTATTAGTTTTACTTTAACTACTAATGTTAATGGTAAAGCTTATATGACTTTAACTAATTATGCAACAGGTCGTTATACTGTAACTTATTCTTATGCAGGTAATGATAAATATAATGGGGATAATGGTGTTGATTATATAAGTATAACTAATTCATCAGGTAAATCTACAACTGAATTGGATATGGATTTTGATGATGATACTAATATTTTAGAGTTTGACTTGAAGAGTAATGATTATGCGTTAGCTAATCAGGTTATTAATGTTAATATTAATGGTACTAGTTTTACTGTTACTACTGATATTAATGGTAAAGCTTATATGACTTTAACTAATTATGCTACTGGTCGTTATACTGTAACTTACTCTTATCTTGGTACTGATAAAGTCAGTGGAGTTACTAAAACTGAATCAATATTAATATCTGATTCAAGTAAATCTACTACTGAATTGGATATGGATTTTGATGATGATACTAATATTTTAGAGTTTGAATTGAAGAGTAATGATCTTGCTTTAGCTAATCAGGTTATTAATGTAGGTATTAATGGTACTAGTTTTACTGTTACTACTGATATTAATGGTAAGGCTTATATGACTTTATCTAATTACACTCCTGGTTATTATACTGTAACTTATTCTTATCCTGGTACAGATAAAGTTAATGGAGTAAATAGGACTGAGCTTATTATAATCACTAATTCTGCTGGTAAAAATAGTACAGAATTGGATATGGATTTTGATGATGATACTAATATTTTAGAGTTTGATTTATCTATTAATGATTATCCTTTAGCTAATCAGGTTATTAATGTAGGTATTAATGGTACTAGTTTTACTGTAACTACTAATGTTAATGGTAAGGCTTATATGACTTTATCTAATTACACTCCAGGCCAATATACTGTAAATTATTCTTATCTTGGCACTGATAAAGTCAGTGGAATTAATAAAACTGGAACTATTATAATATCTAATTCTAGTAAGTTAGTAACTGATTTAGATATGGATTTTGATGATGATACTAATATTTTAGAGTTTGATTTAAATTCTAATAATAAAGCATTAGCAAATAAAACCATTCAAGTTAATATTAATGGTACTAATTTCACCCTTACTACTAATGTTAATGGTAAGGCTTATATGACTTTATCTAATTACACTCCAGGTCAATATATTGTGAAATATTATTTTGAAGGAGATAAGACTTATAATCCAAGTAGTGGTATTGAAACTATAAGTATTACAAATGGTACTGGTTCTATTGGTGGATTATATGGTGAAAATCTCACAATGGTTTATGGATCACTAGAAAATTACACTGGAAAACTCATTGGAGATGACGGAAACCCTATAATAGGTCAACATGTTTCTATTAAACTTTCTAATAGTCAAGGTCAAAGCAAAATTTACTCTGCCACTACTGATGTTAAAGGTGAGTATCAATTAGAAATCAATCTTTATCCCGGAGAGTATACTGCTCTTGCAAGTTATGGTAAATATTCATGTCTTAATACTATAAGTGTAATGAAAGATTCAAGCATTACTAAATCTGTTTTATCTGCTAATAAGTTTAGTGAACCTTATGGTGCAGGTCAAAACTTCACTGGAAAACTCTTAGATGCTAATGGAAACCCTCTTATTGGTCAACATATTGCTATTAAACTTTCTAATACTCAAGGTCAAAGTAAAGTTTATTGGGCGAATACTGATTATAATGGTGAGTATCAATTAGAAATCTGTTTATATTCTGGTGTGTATAGTGCACAATGTAGTTTTGGTGGTAATTCTAAGTATTCAGATAGTAGTGCATCAACAAGTATAACTGTTACTAGTTAAAATTCAAACCTTTATTTTTTCTTATTTTTTCTTATTCTTTTAATTGGAAATTTTAAATTATTTAGTTTTCTAAGTTAATCCGTAAACTTATTAAATAATAAATTTAATATTATATATTAATTAATACATAGTTTTGTGAATATTTTTATTTATTCTTTAAAGAGCCAAATGTTTAATTTAAGACTAATTGAGAAAAACGATTTGGGAATCGATCAAGCTGTGAATTTTAAATCATGGGCTGATTTTTCTATTGATACTAATCAGAATTATTCAGTTCCTGATTTAGTTTATCCTAAACTTTTCAATGAAAAAGATTTAGGTGTTAATATTTTATCTTATTCTAAAGTTAAAGATGATTTTGTTATTGTTAAATTATCTAATTATGATGCTATTAATAATATTAATGATTTAAATTTCATTGGACAATTAACTGGTGATACTTTTCCATTATTAAAAATGGTTGGGCTTTTAGATTTAATTAAAAAATCTTTTAATAATGATAAAGTTGTTGATTTTGAGGTTCGAATTTCAAAAAATGAAGTTTTAAAGTATAGTTTTCATTTTAAAACTTACTGTGAAGGTAATTTCTTTTTTTTAATTAGTAAAAATATTAAAACTCATAATATTCGAACTCAAAAGCATAATAAGGTTTTTAAAAATTATTCTCAAGGTATTTTCTTTATTCAGAATAAAAAAATCATTTTAAAGAATCAGGCTTTTTTGCGTATGGAGCAGGATAATAATTATCTTAAACCTTTCACTTTTAAGGATATTCAATTTATGGATGTTTCTAATGGTGAGTGGTTGCGTATTTATAATGAGTTAATTAATCGTGATAGATTATTTTTTGAGGATATTATAGTTTATAATAATCCTATTACTCAGGATAAAGCTTTTTTTAATGCTTATTTTTCTCCTTTCACTCGTAATGATGTTCCTGGTGTTAAGGTTAATTGTGTGAATGTTACTCGTGAAATTCTTGCTAGGATTAAGTATAATGAGTTTTTAGAGAATTTACGGATTGTTCAAGGTATAGGTAAATTTGCTATTATGTTTAGAACACGTGAAGAATTTATTAATTATAGTTCTGAGATTTATAATATTCTTGAGATTCCTGATCCTTCTATTATTCCTGAAGGGGCTGATGTCTTAGATGATTATGTGCCTTTGAATATTAAGAATGCTTTTTATTCTTTTGTTAATAATTCTAATAGTAAAAATGATTCTTTATCTTTTACTTATCCTGTGACTACTTTTAAGGGTAATAAGAAGTATTTAACTAGTAACCTTTTTTATGTTAGTTCTGATGTTGGTAATCCTAATTTAGATTATATTATTAGTGTTGTTCAAGATATTACTAGTTCTGTTAATAATAGGGGTGAGATTATTGAAGCTAATAATGATTTGCAGAAATTATTACAGGATAAGGAAGTTTTAATTAATGAAGTTCAAACTCGTATTAATAGTAATTTAAATATTATTATTAATTCATTGGATTTAGATTTAAAATACTATAAGAATAATCCAGATTTAGTTATTCAAAATAGTATTAATCGTATTAACAGTATTGCTTTGATTCATGAATATATTTATAAATCTGATAATTTAAACAGTTTAAATATTCATGATTTCATAAAATCAGAAGTAAATTATATTTTAAATCGTCATTACTTACAATACATTGATAGGGTTTTGGATGTTGAAGATATTGAAATAAATATGAATAATATTGTTCCTTTAGGTTTAATTATAAATGAATTAATTCATAATAGTATAAAACATGCCTTTGATGAAGAATTTGATAAAGCTTTAATTAAAATTAAATTTTATAAGAAAAATGATGAATATAATTTAATCGTTTCAGATAATGGTAAAGGTTTACCTGAAGGGTTCAATATTTTAAAATCTGAAAATACTTCTGGTTTCACTATAGTTAATAGTTTAGTTTCACAAATAAATGGTGAATTAATTCAAATAGATAATTTAAATGGATGTACTCTTAAAATTGTTTATCCTGTAAATGAATATGATGAGGGAGTATTATGATTGAAATTTATCTTTTTTTAGAGAATAATTTAACATATTCTGCATCTTTTCACTATGAAAAGGACGGAACTGATTTTTTAAATTTAAATACTCCATCTTATCCAGTTAAAAATTTACCTTATAGTGAATTGTTTGAAGATTTAGATTATGGGGTGAGTATTTTACATCCAACAAGTGATGGTGAAGATTTTATTTATGATTTAATGTCTGAATATTTGAGAAATCATTTTCATGTTTCTAATGAAGAAATCATAGGACATAAATATAGTGAAGTTTTCTATCTTTTTGCCCATAATCTAAGGATTCTAGATTTAATGAAAAAAGCTTACTTTGATAATGAAAGAATTGATTATAAGCATGCAATTTTTGTTGATGGAGAATTAAAATACACTTTAGATAATACTTTACTTCGTGAAGATGATTTATTAATTTTAACTAGTATCATGACTTCTGCAGCAGTTAATAAATTTGACTTAGATATTTTTAATGAATATACTCAAGGATCTTTCATTATTCAAAATAAAAAAATTGTTTGTAAAAATAGTGCTTTTAATTTAATGGAACATGATAATGGTTCCCTACGACCATTTACATTTGAAGATATTAAATTTGAAGGATTAACATATAATGAATGGTTAAATATTTATGATAAGATTTTAAGTTGTGATTTACTAAATTATAAGGGGTCTGTAAGATATTCTAATTATATTACTGGAGACACTACTTATTATGATATGTATTTATCTTTCACACTATTTGAAAATAAAGCTGCAATTAAAGTTAACTTAACTGATGTTACTAATTTTAGACAAGAAGAGACAAATGTTCGCAGATTAGAAGAACATCTTTATAATGTGAATGTTTTAAATAAATGTGCTATTTTACGTTCAAATAATAAAGGTAATCTTTATTGGACTCCTGAAATTTATAATCTTTTAGAAATGAGTATAGATGAAATTAGTAGGGTTAAAGATAATGAAAATGTATTAGACAGATATGTAAGTGAAGATGAGAGGAAAATGTTTTATGATTGGGCGAAAAATGCGAAAACAGATGATGATGTTTTCAAATCCCAATTTAAAGTTGTAACATCTAAAAATCATACTAAATACTTCTATGTTAGTGCTATAGTTAAACATGATGATGAGGATTATAATTCAACTTATTTAGTTAGTTTAGTAAGAGATATTACAGATACATATGTTGAAAAATTAGAGTTAAAAGAGAAAAATAAACAATTAGAAGACTTATTAGAAGATAAAAAGATGCTCTTAAGAGAAGTTCATCATCGTGTTAAGAATAATTTACAAATAATTTTAAGTTACTTACGTTTAGATTTACATTTTAACAGGGATAATCCTAATGTAACTATTCATAATACTCGTGATCGTATTAATTCTATGGCTTTAATGTATAATAAAACTTTAAAATATAATGCTGTAGATTTAATTAATATTCATGACTTTATTAAATCTTTAGTAAGTAAATTAGTTGAAGTTTATAGTTATGGTAAGATTAAAGTAAATTTAAATGTAATAGATAAAGGATTAGATATAGATATTGTAACTCCTTTAGGTTTAATAATTAATGAATTAGTATTAAACACTATAAAATATGCTTTTCCAGATAACTGTGAAGGTGAATTAAATATATTATTTACAAATGATGAAAATAATTATAAATTAGTAATTTCAGATATGGTATAGGATTGCCTGAAGATTTAAATATTACAAATCCAAGTACTTTAGGCATGGTAATTGTTCAAACATTAACTCAACAATTAGAAGGTAGTTTTACTAATTTAAAACCAAGTAACGGTATGGCTTTACAAATCATTTTCCCAAAAAATTAAAACCAAATTTTTTTTTAGTAGGATATCCATATGATTACAATAAAAATAATAGAAAAAAATGATGAAGAAAATGAAGAATATACATTAGAGTTTCCTAAACCAAATTTAGTTAAACCCTCATCAATTAAATATTTAACTCCAGAGTTTCCTAAAAAAAGATTAATAGAAGAATTAGGTATTTCTGCAAATATTTTATCACCTTACCTTGAAGGTGAAGATTTTATTTTTATCCATAAATCTAAAATGTGGGAGGGTATTGATTTATATCCTTATGACGTGTTATCACAAAGATTTAAAGAAGTTTTACCAAATATGGGTAACAGTAAATACTTCACTTACTTAAAAGATGCATACACTAATGGGAAAGTAACAGATTTAATCATATCCTTTTATCATAATAACCATTTATATTTACAGGAAAAACAGAAAATTTATGCAGAAAAAGGTTTAGTTTTCATAATATGTGAAAATATATATTCAATTTCAAATCAAAATTATTTTAAACCAAATAATGATGATGTTCAATGTGTTTTTTGGGTGAAAGATAAAAAAATTGTTAAAAGAAATAATGCAATTTTAGAATTTCATGAAAAATATAATATAGGGCCAACTAATTTTGAAGACCTACATTTCAGAAACTTAAATCATGAAGAATGGTTAAATATTTATGATAAACTTATGAATAAAGATTTAAATTTATATGAGGATGAAATTGTTTATCATAGTTTATTCACTCATGAATTTTTCTATTTTAAAGTTTATTTAACTCCTATTACAGTTAAAGGGGAAACATTAATCCAATTTACTTGTTTTGATATAAGTAATACTCGTCGATCTGAATTAAAAGCTGAATCTTATAAGAAAGATTTAGATTTAGTTCAAGAATCTTCAAGGTTTGCGATACGTTATGGTCCAGTTAATGATTTAAATGATTGGAGTCCTATGATATATGATATTTTAGAAGTTCCTCAGGATAATCGGGCAAATGTTTCATTAGACACTATTTTGTATAATAAAATATCTGATTCTCAAAAAAAAGATTTTGAGGATTTTAAACTTAATCCTGAAAAATATGATTATTTATTTAGTGATTATGTTCCAGTTAAAAGTTATTCAGGTAATGATAAATTTTTATCTTATCATGCAGTTTACATGAAAGATTTAGAGGATGATTCTAAATCTCGGATATCTTCAATTTTACAGGATCTTAGTGAGATTCATGAATATGATGAGGAATTAAAAAGATCTAATGAAAAATTAAGTGAATTGTTAAATGAGAAAGGATTATTATTAAAAGGAGTTCATCATCAAGTTAAGGATAATTTACAAATTATTTTAAGTTTATTAAATCTTGACATGCGTTATAATAAAGGTAATCCATTAGAAACTTTAATTAACACTAAAGGTTATATTCAAACTATTTCCTTAATGCATGAGAAAACTTATGAATCCTCTAGTTTAAATGGTGTTAATATTCATCATTACTTAGAAGATTTATCTAAACGTCTTTTACTTAACTCTAATAAGCCAAATATTAATCTTCATTTAAAAATTGATGATATTGAATTACCAAATGATATTATTATTCCTTTTAGTTTGATTTTAAATATTTTAATTGAAAATGTGATTAAATATGCTTTCCCTAATCATAATGATGAGGGTAATTTATGGATTAATTTAAGATTAAATGAGGAGGATATTATTTTCAATATTCAAGATGATGGTGTTGGTTTAAGTGATTCTAATGTTTTCAGTGATTTATCAAGTTTAGGTTTTACTTTAATTCAAACTTTAACTCATCAAATTGGGGGTAAAATTAGTGTAATCCCTTCATATAATGGTTTGCATGTTAGATTAGTTTTTAATAAGAATGGTGTTGTCTATGAAGATTAAGGGTCCTTTGAATGTGATTTATTTTGAGAAGGGAAATTCTGATTCATTTAAAACAGTTACTATAGATAATGTTAAAGATTTTACAGGTGTTCCTGAAACTTTTCATAATGTTAAGGAGATTGATTTTCAAGCATTATTTAATTTTTCAGATTATGCTGTAGATATTTATGAACCTTTAAATGAGGATTGTACTGATTTTATTATAGAATACTTAGCTAAAAATAAGGATGATGATAGTTTAAGAGGTGAAAATTTAGAAAAGTTTTCAGGATGCTTATTATCTGAACTTTTACCAATTTATTTTGAATTAGGTTTTGTTAATTCTTTAAAGAAGGTTTATCAAGAAGATATTACTGTTAATTTTAAATTAATAGTGCAAGATTTAAATGATAATCTTGTTTTAAGTTATGAAGCTAAGTTATTTAAAATTCAAGGTTTGATTTATGCATTATATACTCATGAAGATGTGAATAATTCATTTATTAATGATGAATTTAAAGAATTTTATCAATTTAATCTTGCTTCTGCTATTAGTCAGGATTATATGTTTATAAAGAAGAATCAGAAGTTTGTTGATTTGGAAAAAATGTATTCTATTTCACCTTTGACTTTTGAGGATATGAGTTTTAAGGGTGTTTCTAATAGTGAATGGTTAAAAATTTATGATAATATTATTAAAGGGGAAGTTTTATCTTATTCTGGTGAGGTTAAATTTGAAACTGATAAAGGTTCTCCTTGTTATTTTATTGCTTATCTTAGTCCTGAATTTCATAATGGTAAATTAGCTGTTAAGTTTAATTTTTCAGATATTACCAGTTTTAACAAGACTGTTGAGCAAGGTAAAATTTTGCATGATAATTTAGTAGTTTGTCAGAAGCTTAATAAGTTTGCATTGTTACATGGGGATAATAGAGGTTTTTTCGGTTGGGATGATGAGATTTATAATATTCTTGAATTTGATTCGGAGGAAGTGGAGAAGATTCCTCAAGGTTATAATATTTTCGATGAATATATGAATGATGATGATCGAGAAATTTTTGATGGTTTATTAAATGGGGATTGTGATTTTCTTCATGAGAAAACTTTTAAAATCCGTACTCATAAAGGGAATGTTAAGTATTTAGTTATTTATAGTTTTGCTCAGGTTAGTGAGTATGATCCTAGTTACCGGTGGATTGTTACATGTGTTCAGGATGTTACTGACATAATTCTTATTCGTAAGCAATTAGAAGAAAATAGTGATAAGATTAAGAAGGCTATTGGTGAGAAGGAGATTTTGCTTAAAGAGGTTCATCATAGGGTTAAGAATAATTTACAACTTATTGTTAGTCTTTTAAATATTGATTTACATTTTAATAAGGATGATCCTGAGAGTACTATTTGGAATACTATTGATCGTATTAATAGTATGGCTTTGATTCATGATAAGACTTATCAGTCTGGTAATTTAGAGAGTGCTAATGTTAATGATTATATTGTTACTCAAGCTTCTCAAATTTTTAATTTATATGGTACTAATAATATTAAATTAATCACAGATATTGAGGATATTGAATTAGATATGGATATTATTATTCCTTTAGGTTTAATGATTAATGAATTGATTTTAAACACTATTAAGTATGCTTTCCCCGGTGATAGTAAAGGTCATTTAAGTATTAAGTTGAAACGTAGCGATGAGGGTATGTTTTTAAATGTTTGTGATGATGGTGTTGGTTTGCCTGATGATTTAGATATTAATTCTAGTAATAGTTTAGGTATGACTATTTTACAAAATTTAACTAGTCAAATTGGTGGGGAGTTAATTGATTTAAAACCTAGTAAAGGTTCTAGTATCTTAATTAAGTTTCCTCTTAATTTAAATACTGATTAAGTTTTTATTTTATACTTTTTTTTTAAGGTTTTCTAAATTTTTTTTGGTGAGAGTTAAATAGGAAGTTATTTATTCAATGTTTTAAAGATTTTCTCATATAAATTCATTAAGAAAGATTTTTAATCTTTTTTTTATAGGATTTATTCATTGTTTTATTTTTTTTTATAGGAGAAATATAAGGTGAAGTTTAAGAAATCCTTAATAAGCATTAGTTTATTGTTAGTGTTTTTCATTGTTATAAGTAGTGTGTCTGCTGTTAATGATGATTTTACTAATTTTAGTACTAATACAAGTAATGTTACCTTTACTAATGTAGGGGATGAAAGTAACCTGTTAAGTGATAATGGGTTGAATACTAATTCTGGAGATGGTGTGGATAATTTAGCTAGTAATAATAGTAATATTATTTATATTAGTCCTAATGGTACAGGAAGTGGAGCCAATAGTAGTGATGCTAGTAATTGGTCCAGTGCTTATGATAAAATTACAGATAATGGATGTATAATCTTTGGTGATGGTACATATAATCTTGTAAATCAAAGTATAAGTAAGAATTTAACTTTAACTGCAAATAATATTGGTAATGTTAGTTTAACTAGTTCCAATACTGGTTATGTGTTCAGTACTGGAAATTGTAGTGTTAATTTTAATGGTTTAACTTTTATTAATAGTTCAAGTGCTATTTTTGCAGATTCTAATAATTTAATATTTAATAATTGTTATTTCTATAATAATACTGCGGAATCTGGTAGTGCTATTTTTGCTTTTAATTCAAATCTCATAATAAATAATTCAGTATTTAAGAAAAATCATGCTCAAGATATTGGTGGGGCTGTTTATTTATTTAGAGGAAGTCTTTTAAATAATAACACTGTTTATTTAAATAATAGTGCTGGTGTTGCTGGTGCTATATGTGTAATTAGAGGTAATATTTCAAATATTAATTCTAGTTTCTATTCTAATACGGTTACTGGTTTTTCAGGACGTATTAATTCTACTGGTGGTGCAATTACCATTTTTAATGGAGTAATGAATAATAGTTATGTTAATTTCATTAATAATACTGCAAGTTTCTCTGGAGGAGCAGTTGAAGCACATAATAGTACTGTTTTTAATGATCATGTATTCTTTGGAGGGAATACTGCTGATTTTGGTGGAGCAATAGATTCAACTATTTGTGGTATAATCTATAATGTTAATGTGATTTTTTATAAAAACACTGCATTAAAAAGTGGTGGGGCTATTTATGTTCCTTTCTGTATAATCAGTAATAATGAAACTGTATTCTATTTAAATAATGCAAGTAATTATGGTGGAGCTATACGTATTGAAATAGGAGATGTTCTTAACATTAACTCTGATTTTATTAATAATACTGCTAGTTATGGTGGGGCAATCTTTGCTGATAGTGATGCTAATTATGATAATTTAACAAATAGTACTAACTGTGATATTTATAATCTTAACACTGATTTTATTAATAACACTGCAAATTTTAATGGTGGTGCAATATGCTCTACTAATGGTACTATTTTTAATAATTTAACTAATTTTGAAGATAACACTGCATCCATGGTTAATGGTAGTGGTGGTGCTATAAGATTAAGTAATGGATCCTTAGAAAATTATAATTCTAACTTTACAAGTAACTCTGCATTTGAAGGTGGAGCAATAAGTATGTATGAAGGGAATATTAGTAATCTTAACTCTAATTTCACAAATAACTTTGTAAGTGATTGTGGTGGTGCTATTAAGATAATTTATGCTGATTATGTTACAAATACAAATTGTATTTTCATTAATAATACTGCTAAAATTAATGGTGGAGCTATTCGTATAGGTCAAGAAAACCTTACAAGTGGAGAACTTATTGGTTATGGAGATATAATTAATAATAATACAAAATTTACTGATAATTCTGCTCGTTGTGGTGGAGCAATCTGTCTTACTTATGGGGATATAAATAGTACTTCTACTATTTTCACAGGTAATGTTGCTGAAAATTTAACTGAAGAATATGAATCTACTGGTGGAGCAATCTATCTTGAAGAGGGTATAATAGATAACTTCGAAACATTTTTCTTTAATAATAGTGCAAGTTTTGCTGGAGGAGCAATTGGAATATCTAATGGTATGATTATTAATAATCACGTAGGATTTCAAGATAATACTGCAACTTATAGTGGTGGTGCAATCTTAATTAATAATATAGGAAATTTAACTAACTTTAAATCTACCTTTATAAATAATAAAGCATTAAATGGTGGTGCAATTTTCATTGTTAATGGTACTAATATTAATAATGACTCTTACTTTAGTAAGAATTCTGCAGAATTTAATGGTGGAGCAATTTGTCATGTAATTGGTGAATCTATTAATTATTTAACTAATTTTAGATTTAATAATGCAAGTCTCCGTGCTGGTGCAATATTTGGAGAAAATGTTTATGCTAATTATTGTAGTTTTGTAAATAATACTTCACTTAATGGTAGTGCAATCTTTTATTTAGGTAATTTAAGTGCTGATAATAATTGGTGGGGAAATAACACACCATTTGAGGGTTCTAATTTAATTTATAAGTATGAAAACTTTACTCAAGGTCATATTGTAAATTTAAGTAATTGGATAATATTATCACTTAGTGCTGATCCATCTAATATTAATATTGGTGATTCTACAAGTTTATATCTTAAATTCCAACATTATGATAATGGAACAGTTAGTGATTTATTAAGTGAAGAATCTTTACCTTATTGTATTTATAATTATACAAGTGCTAATGGAGATATCATAAAATATTTAGGTGTTTTAAGAAATAATGTTACTTCTACTTTTACTAGTGGAATTTTAACTGGATTAGTTAATGTAACAGTTAATGTTGATAATCAATTATTAACATTATCTGTGAATGTTAGTGCTAAGGAAGGTATTTATGGTGAAAACTTAACTAAGGTTTATGGTGAAAGCACACCTTATAGTGGAGTGTTATTTGGAGCTGATGGTGAAATTTTAAGTAATAAAACTGTGACTTTAACTTTAATTCGTTTAACTAATGGTCAAAGTAAGGATTATATTGTAAGTACTGATAGTGATGGTAGATTTAGTTTACCTATTAATTTATATGCTGGATATTATAAAGCAATTGCTAAGTATGGAAATTACTCTTGCCTTAACACTATAAGTGTTTTTGAAAATTCAAGTGATAAAGTTAGTACTGTCTTAACTGCTAATAGATTTACTCAACCATATAATGCAGGATCTAAGTTCACAGGTAAACTTTACAGTAAGTTTACAGGTGAAGGCTTATCAGGTCGAACAATTTCATTAAACTTAACACGTTTAAGTGATGGTGCAAGTAAAATCTATAATGTTACAACTGACAGTAATGGAGAATACCAATTACCAATCAATTTATACCCAGGCCAATACCGTGCATACTGTACCTACGGCGGAACATTTATTTTTGATGAAGCAGGATCAGGTACACGTATAACAGTAACAGATTAAAAACAAAATTTAAAATTTAATTTTCTTTTTCTTCTTTTTATGAATCAAATTATTTATATAAAAAGTCTAAAATAATTTGCTTTGATAATCTGTTTCCTTTTTTTCAATCTTTTCATTATCTATAACTTTTTTCTTTTTTTCAATCTTTTCATTACTTAAACCTTTTTTTGATATACTTGCATCATGTAAAAATTTTTTAAATTTTTTCTTTTCTTCATAAATTTTATTAAAAACTTCATCACTTTCTTCTAAAATTTTTCCACTAACTTTTCTTAAATTTAATTCTTTTAATTCATTTTGAGTTTGCTCTGGATTATATTGAATTTTTTCTATTAAAAATTCATTGACTTTTTCAGCATCTATCTCATTAGGATTTCCAAATTTTTTAGAAATGGAACTAATAATATTATTAATTTCATAACTATCATCTATTAAATTATTCCCTTTAAATCGTATAAATTCAGGGTAATCTTTATTAAAATCAACTTCACCCTTAATTTCAATAGTCATATCCCACATATAAAAATAATTATAAGTATACCCAATTTTTTTATAATTATCAAAAAATTTGTTAATACAAACAGAATCACTATCAAAAGCTAAAAATTGGTCTTCATTTGTTTCAAAATCAATTATATTATATCTTGAATCCTTAAATGAAAAATTATATAAGTGAGAATTATCGAATCCCATTATAATTTGAATTATTTCATGCAATCCTTTAAAAGTAATATTTGAGGGTATGATTAGATCACGCCAAGTTATTGGCTTAAAATTTTTTAATCTTACTTTGATGTTATAACCTTTCATATATAATATTATATTTTCATATTAAATCTTTTCTTAATTTTATAACATTTTATATGATGTGAAAAAAGATTGCTCTTTTAAACTTAATTTATTTTCTTTTTCTTCTTTTTCTGAATCAAAATATTTTCATAAAAAAAATTTAAAAATAGTATTTATCTTTATTTTAAAACATTAAAATAGCTAAAAAAAGAATTAAAATTTTTTATAATTCTTCTGGATTAATTATTGCTTCTTTAAAGGAGTCTTGTATTAATTTCTTGAAAAGTGGACGATTCATTATTGATTTTAATGATTTATCTATAATATAAGTAGTGCAGTAATCATCATCTGCACGCATTCCTCTTCCATAAGTTTGCATTAAAGTAACAGTTGTTTTATATTCATACCACCAACGTTCCTTTTTTCTTATAGCAATCTGTTTATCCTTTAAATTAGGGTAAGGTATTTTATATATAATTTGGAATCTGCACTTGTCATATGGTAAGTCCACTCCTTCATTCATAGAAGGTGAAACTAGTACTGCATTTTCATTGTTTTCTTCAAATTCATGTAAGATTCTTTCACGATTTCTAGGGTTATGATACATTAATCTTGAACTTGGTAAATTTTGTATTATATAATCCATATTTGAGTAACTATTAGTATGGATTAATCCTTTCTCATTTTCATGTTTACTTAAAATTTTTCTTATAATTGGTAATGCTTTTACTTGTGATCTTTTAATCTTTCTATTAGTCATTTCTCCAGCAAAATCTAAAATTATGGGACGATTTTCAGTTTTAAATGGTGTTGGTACTTTTAAGAAGTATGCTTCTTCTTCTTTTATCCCTAACCATTTGCAGAACAATTTTTTTGAAAGTATTGTTGCACTCATAAAGAGTACAGTGTCACCATATTGTAATAAGTACTTTTTAGCTATTCTATCCACTTTTAAAGGTTTAAAAGTCACCATACCCTCTTTTGCATTTGCATCTATTATCCAATTAGAACTATCATTTATTAAGTTTTCCTTTAAATCTTTCAATTGATTAATAGTTTCTTTAACCTTTTCAGCTTTATACTTAGCTAAATCCCTAATTCTTATATCTTTATATGATTTGATTAGTGCATCTAATTCTATTATCCAATCTTCAATTTCTCCGTCTTTTAATGTTTCTGGTGTTAAATGTTTACTAATTTCTTCTTTTAAAATTTCATTATCTAATTGTACTTCTAAAAGTTTCATTAGAATATTTTCAACATTATGTGCTTCATCTAATATGAGTAAGTCACGTTTATGGAAGTGTTTCACATGATTGAATTCTAATGTTGCATAATCATAATTCATAACTGTTATAGGAGATTTTACTCCATCAGCTTTTTGTTTCCAATAATTACATGGAGTGTCACCATTGAAGAATAATACTTCTCCTTGACTATTAAATGCTTCAACACTTCCGAATGCTTTATTAGGTGTTAATCCATAAGAGCAAGCGAATTTTTCTTCTCCTAAACTTGTTCTACAAGTACCCATATTACAGTTATTTATGGAATCTTCATTTAAGCATGAGAAATTTCCTCGTCCTTTCACTATTGGGAATCCAAATTCTCCATTGTATTGTCCTTGTAATTGTTTAGTACGTGTTAAGATATAGGCACTTCCTAATATTTTAGCAAGTGTGGAGGCTATAACACTTTTACCTGTACCTGTACCTGCTTCTAATATGATGTATTTATAACCATCATCAATTGCATCAAGTAATTCTTGAATTATGTCTAATTGCCCGTATCTTGGTTGTTTAAATGGGAAGTTCTTTATAATGTCTCTATCAATAAATGGGTATTCTTTAGTTAAAGCATGAATTTGGCTTCGTGATTGAATATGGTCTTCTATACGGTAGGGTTTACTATTTAATGGTTTATGGAATGTTTTAGTTTTATAATTGGATTTTTTAGAAACTTTTACAGGATTAGGTGTTTCGTGGATTATACTTTTATTATTTGATTTTCCACATATACAATTAGATTTAAGCATACCACAGTCTGGACAAAAAAGTGAATCAGTCATACTATATCTTTATTATTTTTATAAATTATATAATTGATGATTTTAAATTTATTTAAAATGGATTAATTTAGATTTAAGGATGGATATTTTTAGAAGCCTTAACGTTTGAACTTTTTTAAGTAATTTTAAATAAGCCTTAAGATTAAATGGAAAAATTAAAATATTCTTCAATAGATTTATTATTTTTCTAAAATTCTTTCGATTTAAGCCTTATATTAAAAATTATAAACTATTTATAAGTTAAAAAATAAAAATAAGTGCAGTATTTAATAAAGGATGTCAAACATGAATTTAGAGAAAATATTAATCGTTGAAGATGAAGCTTTATCTGCAACTGATTTAAAATATAAATTAGAAGATTTGGAGTATGAGGTAATAGGCATTGTCGATAATGGAGATGATGCAATTTACACTGCAGTTCATCAAAGACCAGATCTTGTATTAATGGATATAGGTTTAAAAGGGGAAGTAGATGGTATTAGTGCTAGTCAAAAGATATTAGCATTAGATATACCGGTAGTTTTCATAACTGCAAATATTAATGATCAAACTTTTGAAGAGGTTAATATTAAACCACCTTATGGTTTTATTAATAAACCATATAATGTTAAAAATTTAGAAAGAGTCATTAAGATTGCTATTAAACGTAGTAAAATTGAAGTTAAAAAAGCAGATTTAGCACGGGGAATAGTTAAAAATGAGGAATCTAATGATGGTGCTGATTCTGAAATAGATTTAGAAGCTGAAATGGAATATCATGAAGGTTTAAAATTTAAAGATAGGGATGAAAATGTTTTAAAAGCAGTTGAAACTCCTGTGAAATTAATTCAGAATAAACCTGATAAAATTTATTCTATTTTAATAGTTGAAGATGAAGCAATAACTGCTCTTGATTTAAAAGGGAATTTAGAAAAATCAGGATATTATATAACTGATATTGTTGATAATGCTGAAGATGCAATAAAATCTGCAAAAGAAAACCCTCCAAATTTAGTCTTATTAGATATTAATTTAAAAGGTGAAAAAAGTGGTATAAGTATTGCAAAGGAAATAAATTTATTAAGCATACCAATCGTATATTTAACTGCTCAAACTGATGATGCAACTTCTAATGAGGCAATTGAAACTGCACCTTATGCTTATATTACTAAACCATTTAATAAAAGAGATTTAGAATACGCTATAGCTTTAGCAATTAATAAATCATTAAATAATATGGGTCAGATTTATAAGGTTGAAGATAAGGTTAAAGAGAAGAATGTTGAAATGAAAATAGAAAAAACTAATGTTCTTGTAATCTTTGGAGGATCACTTATATTAATAATTGCAGGATTATTTAGTAGAAATGTAACTTGGTTAGAATGGGTGCTTTTCATACCTTCAGCTATAATGGTTTTCCTTGCAGTTGCAAGTATGTTTAAACAAGATCCTGTTAAAGAATGGGATGTTAATCCATTTGTAACTTTACTTGTACCTGCGCATAATGAAGAATTCACAATACGTGAATGTGTGGATAGTTTAGCTAATATAGATTATACTTTAAATGGGGAAAAGAATTATGAATTAATTGTTATTAATGATGGTTCTGAAGATAATACTGGTGGAGTTTTAAATGAATTAAAAGATGAATATGATTGTTTAAATGTTGTAACTAGAGTTCCTCCAAGATCTGGTAAAGGTAAAGGTTTTGTTCTAAATGATGGTTTAGAAATAAGTAAAGGAAGTATTATTGCTGTTTTTGATGCAGATGCTAGAGTGGAACCGGATTTCTTAAATATTATAATTCCTTATCTTAATGATGATAAGGTACAAGGTGTACAGTCTCGTATTAAAATGTATAATAAGGATGAGAACTTTTTAACACGTATGCAGCATGTGGAACTTGCTGGATTTGGTAATACTGTACGTGCAAAAGATATTCTTGGTAAGGCTGGTTTTCTTGGTGGGAATGGTCAGTTAGTTAAAAAATGGCTATTGAGAATAGTGAAGGTTGGGATGGTTTTGCTATTACTGAAGATTTAAATTTAAGTGTGAAATTAATGATTAATGGTTATGCAATCCGTTATTGTGGTGATACTTGGGTTTATCAGGAAGCTGTACCAACTTGGAGGCAATTGTTCCGTCAACGTTCCCGGTGGGCTATAGGGAATTTTGAAACTTTATTCATTTATTCATCTAAAATTATTAATTCACCAATGCCAGTTTTTAGAATGTTTGGAGTTTTAGAGCATGTGGCTTTCTATGGTTTGAATATGCTTGTATTCTTTGGTTTTCTTGTATTTATTGTTAATATTGTGGCTTGGTTAGGATTTGGTCATTCTGTATTTATTCGGATGGATGCACCATTGATTGTTGGGGTTATTAGTGCTTTTGGATTTTTCCCTGGTGCTTTTATTACTTTATCCCGGGATCGTGTGAGTTTGCCTAGAACTTTACTTGATGTGGTTGGTTATTGGATTTATTGTTTCCATTTAATTCCATTGTTCTTTATGACTTTTTGGCAAATGTTAACTCGTAAAGAACGTACTTGGGCGAAAACAGTTCATACTGGTGATGAAGAGAATTCTGATGCTGAGTGTATTGAAGAGAATATTGATGTTGGGAAAATTGAAGTTGAAAAATGATTGGAGGGTTTAGAAATTGAAGCATAGAGAAAAATTTGGTGTTGTTATAGTTATTGCTATTCTTTTGTTGTTTTTAACTAATATGGGTGCGATTAATAATTTTTTAAGTTTTCATACAGATAAGACTGTGCAATTAGAACATTCTGGTTTTGTTGTGCCGGATGCTTGGAATACTAGTAAAGAGTTAAACATGTCTAGTAAGGCTAAGTCTCCTTATAGTATTACTAATGGTTATATGATCTTTGATATTTTTGAGGATTGGTGTGAGAATCATACTGGGCCTCAGACTTTGAGTAAGCTTAGTAGTATGGAAGGGGGAAACTTTGAAGTAATTAAAAATGAGGAGATTCATCTTGGAAATTATAATGTTTCTAGATTGTATTATTCTAATCCTTCCAGAGATACTGATTATGTTTATGATCATATTGGTGTGGTTTACATTTTCCATAAGGAGGATTGTAATTATATGATTGAAGGTCATTATATGACTAGTCACGATTATGAAAATAAGAGTTTTACTAAGGAATTAGATGATCGTGTTGAGGATATGATTGCTAATATGAATAATAAGCATTATAATTTTTGGATTTCTGAGTTTAAGAATTTAGTGTGATTTTTTCATTCTTTTTTAATTTTTTTGTGATTGTTTTCTTTTTTTTCTTTTCAGTTTTTGGGTTTTTGTTTTAGTTTTTCTTACTTTTTTAATTTTTTCTATTATTTGTTGGTGTTTTGTTCATTTTTTTATGGTTTGTTTTTGTTTTTATTTGATGTTGATTAATTCAATTATTGTATTTTTCAATTATTGACTTTATCAACTCTTTTATATAGTATCAATAACATATAATATAATATGTTCTAAAAAAAAATTTACAAAATGAGGGACAGAAAACTTGAAAAAAGATATAGATTATAATGAAATTCCAATAAGCGTACTTTTTAAAATAATAACCAGACATCAAGACATTTATGCAAAACACATTTTAAGAGATACAAATATTACACATTCACAAGTTTCAATATTAATGAATTTATTAAAAAATGATAATATA
>NZ_DAZC01000016.1:0-21274 GCF_002508845.1 Methanobrevibacter sp. UBA417 | reverse complement strand
AAAATTAGAGGATGAAGGATATATTTCACGTATGCAAGATGAGGAAAATCGTAGAAGAAATAAAATTTCATTAACAGATAAAGGACGAGATATAGTTATTCAGATTCAAGAATCAGTTAAAGAAAGAGAAGAAGGAATAATTAATAATATGCCAATAAGTTTAGATGAACTTCATGATTTATTATTAAAATTTATTCAAGAATCAAGAAAATTTAATCAAGAACATATAGACGATGATAAGTGGGAGGCAAAAAAAGGTGAGTGAAGAAGTAGAAAAAGGAAAAAACAGTAATATTGATTTATTATTAGGTGATTCACATGTGGCTATTCGTAAATTAGCATGGCCAATGATGGTTAGTATGTTCCTTATAATGGCATACAACCTAGCAGATAGTATATGGGTAGCAGGTTTAGGATCTGAACCATTAGCAGCAATAGGATTTATCACACCATTATTTATGATAGTGGTAGGATTAGGAAATGGGATCGGTGCCGGTGCAAACAGTTTAATTGCACGTTGTATTGGTGCTCGTGATAAGGAAAAAGCAGATAATGCAGGTTTACATAGTATTTTAATAACAGTTATAGTAAGTATACTATTCTCAATAATATTATGCATCTTATTACCATTTATATTACAAATTATGGGTGCAGGATCAGCAACACAACAAGCATTACAATACGGTTACATAGTATTCATTTTCCTCGTAGTATTCATATTCAGTAGTGTAGCAACATCATTACTTCGTTCAGAAGGAGATGTTAACCGTGCAATGTATGTAATGGCAGCAACAGCAATATTAAACATAGTATTAGATCCAATATTCATTTATATATTCCATTTAGGTGTAGCAGGAGCAGCAATAGCAACTGTAATATCCTCATTCTTAAGTTGTGCAATCTTAATATACTGGATTTGGATAAAAAGAGACACATACCTAGACTTAGGTAAAAGTCACTTCCATTATGAAACTTCAATACTAAAAGATATACTAATTGTAGCAGTACCTTCAACAGCAGAAAACTTAATATTCAGCATACTTGGAATTATAGAAAATTACTTATTAGTAATAGTAGCTGGAACAGTAGCGGTTGCAACATATACAGCAGGTATGAGACTTGTACAAATGGCAATGATACCATTAATGGGATTAGGAACAGCACTACTAACAGTTGCAGGTGCAGCATATGGAGGGCATGATTCAGAAAAATTAGAAGATGCATTCAGATATACTTTAAAAATTGGAACCTTAATAAGTATAATAATGATAATTCTTTTATATGTATTCGCCCCACAAGTAAGTTTAATATTCTCCTACTCCAGTGCAAGTGCAGGACTATCAGCTAAAATAATAGTAATGTTACGTATACTATGTGTATTCATAGTTGGAGTAAACTTCGGTATGATGTCTGCAATGGTCTTCCAAGGTGTGGGAAAAGGTTTCACCTCTTTAGTTTTAACCACAATAAGAGCTTTACTTATGGAAGTATTATTCTCCTACATTTTCGGTGTAGTAATGGGAATGGGAGAAATAGGAATTTATTACGGTGTAGTATGCGGAGTATGTTTAGGTGCTGTAATAAGTTATATTTGGGCTGAACTTTATATTAAAAAGCTTAAAAAAGTTTACCCTCCACAAGATGCAGAACCACTAACAGAATAAATTAACAATTTAAAGGGAAAACTTATTCCCTTTTCCACTATTTTTTATATTAAACCATTAATTCAATGACTTATTTTTACATTTTAATACTATTTTTTTAATATTTTTATATTTATTTGATTAAAATCAACAGGATTTTATAGTAAACTTTATAACTGTATAATTTTAGAAATATATGTATTATTTATTTAAAAAGGGGGTGAATTAAGAATGGAAAATAATAAATTATTAATTTTATGTGTAGCAATTATCGTAAGTGTTTTAATTATATCTACAACAATATTTTTCGTTACAGGTTCCAATGTATATTCAAATCCATTTGCTCAAGAAGATCAAACTGATTCTTCTGGTGATTTGAAACTAAATACTCAAGGTTATGATTACAAATTAGTATCTAACAAATCAGAAACTATAATGGGTATTTTATGTTTAATAGAAACTTATACTGTAACTGGTCAAGGAGATACTTTCACTTTAACAATTAATATTGTTCCAGGTACTGTTGATGAAAATACTTTAAAACAGATTAATGAAACTTTTATTAAGTCTCCTAATTTCGTAACAACCAGTAAAGAATTAAATGGTAAACATTATTTTATCCAAACAAGTGGAGCTAATAAAGGCCATAATACTACAAGTTTTGCTGATTCTTTAGTTAGTGAAAATACTGCTTCTACTAATAGTGGTTCTAATACTAATGCTTCTAGTACTACTACTAATAATACTGTAGCAAATAATACTACTAGTAGCGAACCAAATATTTTAAGTTCTGGAGATGTAGAATTAAATTTAACTGGTTATGAATTCCAAGAAAGTTCCAATACTCCATCAAGCGATGGTGGGTATAGTGAAACTTACAGTGTAACTGGACAAGGAGATAGTTTTACTATAACTATTACTGCTATACCTGAAACTGTAGATTCAAGTACTACTACTGGTGGAGATGTTTCATCTAGTTTTTATTTAAATGGTATGCATTATATTATAGAAATTACTGGTGGTAATTCTCAACATCACAGTCAAAGCTTCCTTGATTCAATACTATTAACTCAAGGTTCCTCAAGTCCTAGTACTCAAAGTACAGATACTACTACTAATTCTGTAGATGACAGTGAAATGGTAGAAGATCCTTATTCTGACTATAGTGGGGAAGGATTAGAAGGAGAACCTATGGAAGATTCAGAATATTATCAATAGAATAATTTTAAAATTTTTATTCTATTTTTATTTTTTTTTTAAAATTTTGTACTATTAATTCTTTAAATATAAAAAAAGAGGGTTTAAATTAGATTTAGGAAATCTAATTTTAGGATTGGTATTTTTGTTTAGGATCCCCGTGTAATAATAATTTATCTGCTTCACTGGAACCTGTAACATAATCATTTCTAAGTTTAGTCCATGGTTGTTTTGGTACTATAATTACTCCTTCTTTAGCTTCTACACGGTCTAATATTTCAACTGCCGCTTCATTTGGGAGAATTGGACTTAAATCTTTATATGTTTCTTTTAAATCTTCAACACTTACTTTTTCGTTTTCTTCAGACATTTCACCCTTATTCTTTAAGAAGATTTCAGTTAATATTACTCCTGGACAAATTGTTGAGAAATTAATGTTTTCTTTATCTGCATATTCCATTCTTAAAGATTCAGTTAAACCTACAGTTGCAAACTTGGTTGTTGCATATAAGACTCCGTGAGGTTTTGGAATTAATCCTCCAAGAGATGCAGTATTAACGACATGTCCTGAGCCTTGTTTTTCTATGATTGGTAAAATTTCATTTACACCATAAATTATACTCCAAAGGTTAGTGTTTATTACTTTTTCCCAGTCTTCAATTGTAGCATCAACAGCTAAGTTAGGGTCTGTTATTCCTGCATTATTGAATAAGAAATCTATTCTTCCTTCTTTTTCGTAAGTATCTTTTATTGCGCCTTGGATTTCATCTTTTTTAGATACATCTGCTATTAATGGGAAGATTTTTCCATCGTATTGTTCTAATTTACTTATAGCTTTTTCTACTTTTTTAGGATTACGTCCTAACATGTATACTTTAGATCCTCTTTTTAGGAGTTCTTCACATATTCCAAATCCAATACCAGAGTTTCCTCCAGTAACTATTGCTATTTTATCGTTATAATACTCATTTACCATAAATTATCACTTAATTCTTTTATATTATTTATCCTTATTTAAAGGTTATTATTTGATTTTTTCCAATAGTATTATAATCAAGAAAGGACGTGTTCTATAATTTATGAAAAAATAGAAAATTTAGATGATTTTATAAGCCTATTTTATATTATGTGTTTGGTTTTGTTTGAAAAAAAGAATAAAAAAATTTGTTTTAATTTTTAATATTTATATAATTTTAACTGATTGTGAATTTAGTGCTTGTATTTGATTTTTCATAAATTGAAGTACCTCCATATGAACATTGGACACTATAGTTACCTGTGCTTAAATTTATTTCTAATTCGTATTCACCAGTACTATTTGTGGTTACCCAGTAAACTTTACTTGCCCCATTTTTTAGGTTGCTTAAGTTTAATGCAATGTGTTGACCGATTATTCCTGTATCATTATAAGTATTTATTAGTTTTCCTGTTAAATTTTCTTTTACATTTGCAAGTCCATTGTATGCATTTATAATTAATGTTGTGCTTGTTTTATTTGTAGGCTCTATTATGGTGATTTTACCATTTTGGTATCCACTACTTAAATATGTAATGTTTTTAATGGTTTGGCCTTGATAACTTGCACTTACACTGTATTGGCCAGTTGCTAAGTTTATGGCTAGTTCATATACTCCTTTATTATCTGTTGTGGTGTGGTAGGTTTTACTTGCTCCGTCACTTAATCGTGTAATCTTTAATGCTATGTGTTGGCCTATTATTGGTTCTCCATTAATAGTTGATAATTTTCCAGTTAAATTTTCACCTAATCCATTAACTCCAATATATTTGTTTAAACTTAAAACTGTTATTGTTTCATTAGAATATTTAGGTGTACTATCTTTATTTATTATTATGGTACTGTTTACAGGACCAGATTCACTAAATTCATCACTGCCTTCATAAATTGCACTTGCAATATATATTCCTTCATGTAAATTAATTGTTAAACTGTATTCTCCATTTGTATCTGTTGTTAATGTGTAAGTTTTGCTTAAACCATTACTTGGATTTAAAAGTAATAATTTAATTGTCTCGTTAACTATTGGATCATCATTACTACTTAATAATTTTCCAGTTAATTTCCCACTAACCCCATTAATTCCATTATAATCATTTAAGGATAAATTACTAACTGGTATTCTAGGACTTATTATAGTAATCTTACTATTATTCTCACTTCCACTATACTGGCTTGTTCCATCAAATTTAACTAGTATATCATATACTCCTTCTTTTAATTTCATTGCTAATACATATTTTCCATTAGTATCTGTACTTACATTATATTCAGTACTAGTATTATTAGTATCAGTTATTTTTATACTGATTGTTTGATTACTTAATCCTTGACCTGTACTTGTTTTTAGTATACCGTTTAAATCACCTTTTAAACCAGCAGTCCATAAGTTCATATTTAAGCTTAAATCAGTATCAATCAACTTTGAATCTTTAATAACTATTTTACCAATATTTTCACTTGCATTAAATTTACTAGTTCCAGAGTACTTAACAAGCACATCATATACTCCTGTACTTAAATTCACATTTAATGTGTACTCTCCATTAAGATTTGTACTTACACTGTACTGGCTGCTTGTTTTATTTGAATCTATAATTCTTATTGTAATATTTTGATTACTTAATCCTTGATTAGTATTTAATGCTAATTTCCCACTTAAACTAGCATTAGTATCATTCTTCCCAGTATAATTATTAAAACTTAAAACAGTATTAGTTATATCTGTAACAGTAATAGTATTATCCACACTTGAGGATAAGTAGTAAGCATAACCATGGAAAACAGTTCTAATAGTATATGTGCCAGGATTTAAACCAGTTAAATTCACACTAGCAATTCCTAATTCATTAGTTACTGTTGGATAATAATTATCATTGAAAATAAATAATACACTACTATCACCTAAAGCTTTACCATCACCAGTTAAACTTACTATAAAATTAACCTCCTTACTATTAACACTCACATTTTCCCCAATTATTTTAGGTTGAATATAAACATTGATACTATTTGAAGTACTACTAGCTAGATTAACAAGTCCATCACCATCATAATTAAAATTAACAATATAAAATCCACTATCTAAACCTTCTGGTAAGTTAATTATTCCTACCCCATTAATATCAGTTTTAACATCTCCTTTAAATATAATATTATTCCCATTAACTAAAGTATAATGAATATTCTGATTACTTAAAACTCCATTAGTATTTTTTAATATAACACTTACCTGACCGATACTGTTTTTAATAAAACTTGCATCACCACTAGTAAGGCTTGTAGGTTTACCATTAATACTTATACTTAATCCTTGTTTTTCATTATTTAAAACTGCAAAAATTACATCATTTCCAAACAATTTAGCGGTATATTCACTTAAGAATTCATTATTTCTGAAACTAGTAATTTCTGGATTTAAAGATCCTTTACTAGAACTTAATAAAACATTTAATTCAGGTAATTCATCCTCTAAATCAGAAACACTTCCACTTGTACTGTTATATTCTTGAAGTTTACCTGTAATACTTAAAGTATCGCCTATATTAAGATTATCCTTTGATAAGCTTGCATTGAATTTAATCCAAGTTTCAGGTGTAATATAAGAATCACTATTAGAATTACAAATTAAATTTTTATTACTATTGAAAGGATCATTATCTCCCCACCAATTATTATTAATATTTAATATATTTGATACATTAATAGAATTATTTATGCCTGATTTAACAATATTATTTAAAAGGATACAATATGTCATGTTTAGAAAACCTTTAATATAAATTGCTCCTCCACTTGTAGTGTTTGCGGTATTATTAACAAATTCAGAATTTTTAAGTGTAAGATTTCCTTGACCTATTGATATCGCACCACCTTTTCCTGTTTCACCTGTAGCAAGATTATTTAAGAAAAAAGATTTTGTTATATTGCAGTTTCCTTTGTTTATATAAATTGCTCCTCCACCATTTTTAATCATAAACATTTGACTTTTTCCACTATTTACTGTGTTATTTGTGAAGTTTGAATTAGTTATACTAATATTACCTGTTCCTAAATAGATTGCTCCTCCACTATAATTGATTCCAGTATTACTTGTGAAGTTTGAATTAGTTATACTAATATTACCTGTTCCTAAATAGATTGCTCCTCCTGAACCTGAGTTTGCAGTATTATTTGTGAGGTTAGAATTTTTTATAGTTATATTACCTGTTCCTAAATAGATTGCTCCTCCTGAACCTTAATTTGCTGTATTGCTTTTTATTTTACAATTAGTGAAATTAATATAACCATTTGATATTGATATCATTCCTCCTACTCCATTTGAACTACTACCATTGGTTAAAGTTAAATTATTAAAATTAATACTTATAGTATTGGAGTATGAGTTAAATATTCGTTTTTGATCACCGTTTACTATTATTTCACCATTGGTATTGTTTCCATTGAATGTAATGTTTTTAGTAATTTCTATACTATTTTCTGTGTATGTTCCACTTGCAATGTTTATTGTGTAATTACCTGTAAATGTTTTATCTTGGTTTATGGTGTTTACTGCTGTTTTGATACTATGGTATGGGTTTTCAAAGCTTCCATCTCCCTCAAGTCCTGTTCGGTTTTCTACATAGTAAATTCCAGTTTCACTTGGGGTTTCACTAAGTATGTTTTCTTGGTTTGAACTTAAAAGAGGTGTATTGGTTTTTAGGCTTTCTGTATTTGTTTCTTTTTGGATATCTTCTTGGGTTTGGATATCTATATTTTCTTGGTTTGTGGTGTCTTGGGTGATTGTATTAATATTGTTTTCTTGGTTTGTGGTGTCTTGGATGATTGGGTTTATATTATTGTTTGTTTCGGTTGCCGAGATTGAGCTTATTGTAAAGAATATTAATAGTATTGATCCGATTATGTATATTGTTTTTTTCATTTTTTTCACCTTCTTTTTAAGTTTTTTATTTATTCATTACAATTTGTATGTTTTAATAATTTATATATTTATTGTTTTTTTTACTAAATATTTGTTTAATATTTTTCATATTATACTAAATATTTTTTAATTTTTTAAGTTTAAATGGGGGTGTTTGATAAAAAACTGGTTTGTTTCGTTTCGATAAAAACATTTTTAATAAAATTAATATTTTAAACTTAATCTTAAAAAATACTTTATAAATTAAACAATCTTCAATAAAAAATAAAAAATTTTATTTTATAAAACAAAAACTAAAAAATGTAAAACAAAAAAAGAAATCTAAAAAAAAATTAAAAAAATTAAATTTTAAAAATTAAACAATTAATTTACAGTAATTAAAGTTCCACTTCCACTTGGAGTGTATTGGCTTGTTCCATCAAAGGTACAGTATGCTCTATACTCACCAGGTGCAAAGTTAATCTCTAATTGATATTCACCATTAATATCAGTAGTTGACCAGTAAATTTTACTTGCCCCATCACTTACACGAGTTAATTGGATGCATATATGTTGACCTATAACAGCTTTTCCAGTTTCAGTGTTTAAAAGTGTACCTGTTAAGTTTTGTTTATCACCATAAGTTTCAATAAGTCTTTTAGTAGTTAATGTAGTACTATTTGTATTAGTTTCATTAGCATAAACATTAATATTATTTCTACAAGTGTAATTTTCATAACTTGCAAATACTTTATAATATCCTGGTGCTAAGCCAATTGGTATACTGTATTCTCCATTAGTATTACTTGTTACAGTATAGTTTTTGCTTGCTCCAGTTTTAAGATTAATGAATCTTAAGATTATATTCACATCACTTATTGGTTTTCCATTACTTCCAATTAATAATCCAGTGTAATTTGCATCAGTTTGGTAAACTTTTGTTAAATTATTTCCACTAATTCCTTCATCATTTTTGATTTCAACAGGTATTATAAGAGTTTCATTATTTACAGTAACAGTAATTGTGTAGTTTCCTTTAGTGTTAGGACTTGTATATGTACTTGTAAAAGTGTTATTCTCATCTATTAAGTTAATTGGATTGTCAATAGTACCATTTGTTGTATTAAGTGTTACAAATATTGGTGCTAAAGATTCATTTAAGTTTATTAATTCCCCAGCACTGTTTAAGTATTGGTTCATATTAACAATTATAGTATAATTTTTATTGGTTAAACCATCACTTATACCTGTAGGGTTAACAGTTAAGTATACGGTATTATTTGGTTTAATTGATGCATTTCCTTCAAGTACTTGACTGTTATCTGGAGTGTTGTTTCCCCACCAATTATAATCAATTGTGAAAATCTTATTTACATCTATTGTATTGTTTGTATTATTACAAGTGTTATTTATAAATGCTGAGTAGGTTACACTTAAATTATTTCCATTAATTGCTCCACCTTTCTGATTTGCAAAGTTATTTGTGAATTCACATTTAGATACGTTAATTGTTGAGTTGATTCCTCCACGAATTGCTCCACCATACATATTTAATGCATTATTTTTAGAGAAATAACAATCAACACAATTTAAGCTACTGTTCCTGTTAACTTGGATTGCTCCTCCACTAGAGTTTGCAGAATTATTGGTGAATACTGAGTCTTCACATATTATTTTACCATCAATTTGAATATAGAGTGCTCCTCCACTGTAATTTGCTTTATTATTCATAAATAAACAATCTGAACAGTTTATTGTAGCATTATGTGAACGTATAGCTCCACCATAACCACAGGCAGTATTGTTTTTAAATACTGAATTGTAACTATTTATGTTTCCTTCAAGTAATATGATTGCTCCACCATTATCTTGACAATAATTATCTGTATATTCACAATTATCATTAAATATATTTCCAGTTCCAAGGAAGAGTGCTCCTCCATATTTTGCTTTGTTATTGGTGAATGTTGAATTAATATTAGTTATATTCCCATTTCCAACATAATTTGAGTAATTAATATCTAAATAACCTATACTAATACCAGCACCTTCAAGTGCAGTGTTATTTATAAATTCAGTATTTATATTAACCACATTCCCTGTTGTATTAATATCAATAGCACCACCATATTGTAATGCTTTATTTCCAACATAAGAACAGTTTGTATTAAAAATTATTCCGTCTTTCCAAAGGTTAATTACTCCACCATTAGCAGTACCAGTATTATTAATAAATTTTGTATAAAAATTATATAATTTTCCAGTGGCTAATCTTATTGCTCCACCATATTCTGCAGTATTATTTATATAAATACTATCAAAATTGTATAAATTACCATTCTCAACACATACAGCCCCACCAATTAATAAGGCTTGTCCATCTAAGATGTAAGAGTATCCGGTTCCATGAGTTAAGATTAAACCATCAATTACCACATTACTATTGTTTGTGAAGAAAATGTAACCTGCATTATTAGCATCTAATGTTACACTTCCAGGAGTGTAAGCACTTAAGATTAAATCCTTATTTATGGTTTGATTTACAATATTATATGTTCCATTTGTAAATATTATTGTTCCATTATTTGTACTATTTTCATAAGCTGTGGTCCAGTTTGCAGTATCATTTAAGGATGATCCTGTACCTGTACCATTTGGACTAATATAAATAGTACTAGTATTTTCATTTTCACTTAACTCAATAGTTGAGTTACTCAAATCATTAGTTGTGATTTCATCTATTGAATTAGTATTAGAATCTACAGTACCTGTATCGCTTATGTTATCTTCTGCAGATACTGCACCAATTAGTAAAAATACTAATAGTACTAGTAGTGTAATACTAATTAAGGGTTTTTTTCTTTAAATCCCATAATTTTAAATCTCCATTTAAACAATTTGCATATTATAAAAAATATTTTATTTTTCATTATTATATAAATTCAAAATTTTTTTTGGCTTAATATAAATCTTAATATTTTTTTGAACTTATTAAAACTATTTTTCTTAATGTATAATTAAATAGTTTTCTATTTAACTTTTGTATTAAATAGATTTCAATGTTTTTAAAAATTTCTTAAACTAAAGAAAATATTTTAAAGAAATTAAGGTTTTGATACCAGTAAATATATATGTGCTTGAGTGTTTTTACTAATTTTAATAAGAATTTTTTTAAAGCTTAAAAATTTATTCTAAGCATAGAAATATACTTATATTTAAGATTCATAAAAATATAATCAAAATACAGTGATATTTATTAAAAAAAAGGTTGATTTGTTTTATGGAAAATTCATTAGTTGAAATTGCTGAGAAAATAAAAGAATTAGAAATTGAAGTACTGAAATTAGAAAATCAAAAAGAAGAATATATATCTCAATCATGGCATAACACTGACTTTAAAAGTATATTAAATAAAAGAAATCTCACAATACGTGATAAAGAATATTATATTAAATCTCAAATAGAGTATAAAAACATAAATGAACAGTTAGCAGTTTCTACTGCAGAATTACATTTCCAAAGAAGATTATTCAATATTTTCTTCTATGAAAAATATAATCAAGATTAAAAAAAAACTTATTTTTTTAATTCTAAAAGATTCGGATTAATTATTGCATCCTTAAAAGATTGTTGAATTAATTTCCTGTAAATTGGTCGATTATAAATTGTTTTAAAGTCCTCATCAATAATATAAGTCACACAGGAATCATCTTCTGCTCTCATACCCCTACCATAAGTTTGCATTAATTTAATTGCAGTTTGATAATCATACCATCTACCTTCTTTTCTCATTCTTTTATATACTTGTTTGTCTGTTAAGTTAGGGTAAGGTATTTTATATATAATTTGGAATCTACATTTATCATAAGGTAAGTCTACTCCTTCATTCATTGAAGGTGAGACTAAAACTAAAGGTTTACTTGCTTTTTCAAATTTCTTTAAAATTTTTGTCCTATTTTTACGGTTATGTGTTAATAATCTTGAATTTGGAAGGTTACGTTTTATATATTTTTGATTATCATAACTATGAGTATGAATCATTCCTTTCTCATTTTCATGTTTTTTTAAGATTTCACTTATAATTGGTAATGTTTTAGGTAAAGTTTTCCGCATCCTATTCCTATTCATTTTCCCTGCAAAATCTAATTCTATAGGTCTTTTCTTACTATCAAATGGTGTTGGTACACTTAAATAGTAAACTTCCTCTGGTTTTAAACCTAACCATTTAGAGAATAATTTTTTATCTAAGATTGTAGCACTCATAAATAGTACAACTTCACCATATTTGAATAAATATTTTTCCGCAATGCTAGAAACACGTAATGGTTTAAAGCTGACACTATCTTTTTGATTATCTATTATCCAATTTTCAGGTTCATTTTCCAAGTATTTAACTAAATCAGTTAATTCATTTATAACATCTTTAATTTTATCTGCATGATTTTTAGCTAGGTTTCTGGTTTTAATCTTCTGATAAGATTCTATAATACTTTTAATTTCAATTATCCATTTATCATAATCTTTATTTTTAAGTGTTTCATGGCTTAGTTTCCTATGAATATCATTTTCTAATTGGAAATTTTCAATTTTAACTTCTAAAGTGCTCATTAAAATATCTTCAACATTATGTGCTTCATCTAAAACTAGTAATTTTCTTTTTTTAAAGTGTTGAACATGGTTAAATTCTAAAATTGAATAATCATAATTCATAATACTAATAGGTGAATTAATCCCTACTGCTTTTTGTTTCCAATAATGGCAAGGATTATCACTTCTTAAAAAAAGTTGCACTCCGTCTTTTTTGAATGCTTCAATGGATCCGAATGCTTGGTTTGTTGTTAAACCATATGGACATGTGAAATTATCCTTAAGTTTTGAGGTTCTACAAGTTCCCATATCACAAGTAGTTTCTAAGTTTTCATTTACACAATCAAAATTATTCCTACCTTTAACAAGAGGGAATTTGAATTCTTCAGTGTATTGTTTCTGTAATTGTTTGGTATGTGTTAAAATAAAAGCTGAACCTACAATTCTAGCTAAAGTTGAGGCTATAACAGATTTACCAGTACCTGTACCTGCTTCTAAAATAATGTATTTATACCCATTTTTTATTGCATTATAAAGTTCTTCAATTATTTCTAATTGTCCCTGTCTTGGATTTTCAAATAGGAAATTTTCCACAATTTCCTCATCAATTCCAGGGTGCTGTTCTTTTAAGTATTCAATTTGCTTTAAAGGTAAGTGATTATTTTCTATACTGTAAACACCATCACTTTCACCTAACTTTAATGGTTCATTTGGAACATTTTTAGGTTTTTCTTTTTCTTTTTTAGGTTTTGGATTATCTTTAATTTTTTCTTTTTTTTCTTTTTTAGGTTTTTCCTGGTCTTTTTTAAGGTTCTTATTTTTAACTTTTTTCTTATCCTGTAAGGGAACATACTTTTTAATTATAACCTCATCAATGGGTTTAAATAATAATTTATCAAATTCTGCACTTTCTAAACTTAAAATTTTTTTAGCTTTATCCCTCCTCTTATTAGAGTATTTACCACAAACACAATCTTTTCTAAGCATACCACAATCCGGACAAAAAAGTGAACCTATCATAAATATAGATTATAGAAATAAGTAATATAAAAATATTTATTATCATTATACTCTAATTATAATTTAAGAAAATTAAAATAGAAATATATAAATTAAAGATATTTTAATATAAAAATTAAATAAATAAAAATTAAAGGGGTTTTTTGATATATGAAAAAAAATAAATAAATCCGATTTAGGGAAAAATAAAGAATTAAATAATGAAATAGAAAATATTCCACCATTTATTCAAGAGGAAGCTATAAAAAGATTAATTGATAGTGAACCACACTTAAATCTAGAAGATAAAGAGATTTTAGAACAAGATTTAAAGCACCTTATAGAAAACTATTCAGAAGAAGATGAGTTAAAACAATTAATTGAAGATCATTTTAAAGAAAATTATCCAGAATATGATAATTATGATGAAAGTGGAGATTTACTTAGAAAAATTAATGATATAATTTATTATTCAAAACCATCTAAAGACTTTTACAATGAAACTGAGGAAGAGGAATATACAGATTACCCTGATGAAGATTCTAATTTCCTCCTAAAAAAGAAACCCCCAATAGATGAGGTTAATATTTTTGATGCTACAGAACAATTTAAAGAGGATCTTTTGGATTTAGAAATAAATTTTGAGGATGATGCTCCGCAAACAACTTACACCGAAGAATTAGAAGATTTAGCTGATAAATTCTGTTCTGATTTTGAAACTGAAATAGATAATTTAATTAAAAGTGAACCTAAAGAAGATTTAAATGATTTAATTAAAAATGATCCCAATTTTAATTTAGATAAAAGAGACATTTCAGAAAAAGAATTAAAATTCATCCTTGAGCATGAAGATTATATAGAAGATTTAGATTTTGAAAGTGATTTTGAAGAAAATTTTTACACAAGTAAAGAAACTAAAATTTCAAATAATTTCTATATTCAAAATGAAGATAACACTCTCTCCATGAGTTATATAAGTGACTGGGATGATGAAGAGGATAATTTAGATTATCCTGAAGAAAATACTTGTTTTTACCTTCGAAAAAATGAAAATTCAGATTCCAATATTGATACTTGTCAAGAAGACTTTTTTGAAGAAATGTGTGAAGATATTGATTTCGATTTAATGTATGCTATAAATAATTCTGATGAAGGATTTATAGACTTAATTTTAACATTAAGTGAATTAGATGAGGAATATGATAATACAGATTTCAATTTTTCTGAGGAAGAAGAAATTAAAGATTTAATTAATAAAGAACCATCATGGGATGTCAAGATTAAAAATAGGGTAATCTTATAAAATCCTATTCCCCCCCCTTTTTAGGTAAATTGTATTAAACCTGTAAAACATAATTAATTTATAAAAAAACAAAATTATAAAAGGAGTACTGATTATAAATGATAGATAAAGATTTAATCCAAAAATGGTTAGCAGATGAAGGTATGTTTAAAAGAGAAATTCCAGATGATGGTGCAGACTTCCATTTCATAGTTAATTTCCCAGAAAATCAAGGCATGGATCTTGTTAAACCTAAAGGAAAAGAATTAATCCTAATACTATGTGCAACTAATGTAGATTCTGGTCAAATGGATTTAATAAAAGCAGCATCTGATAGTGTTAAACAAGATTTCATTTGGGATTTAAGATTCACATTAAATAATTTACTTTTAGATTTTAATTTAAACCATCCTAATGATGTATTAGAACAATTCATAATTACAGATGATATTTTTGATGATGGATTAACTAAACATGTTTTAATGAAAACTATTAAAAAAGTTTTCAAAGGCAAATTAAATGTTATTTGGAAACTAGAAAAAACATTCTTAAATACTAATGGAAATGTTAAACCTAGTGACGATAGTATGTTTGCATAAAAATAAAACTATAAATTCTAATTTTTTTTAAAACTTTTTTTTTAATGTTTTTCTCTTAACGAAATGTGATAAGTTTTTTGCACAATTTAAGTTTTTAAATAAATTATTTAGTTAACTGTACTTTTTTTCAAATATTTTCATGTATTATTTTCTAATTTTGTATGCTTTTTTAATATTTTATTCTGAATTTATTAGTTTGTTTTATTTAGAAAAATATTTATACATGTTTATATAAATAAAATATCATTGATTAATAAAAATAGATTTTTTAATCAATCAATTAAAAAAAAAATTTTTTCTTAAAAAATGTAAAAGGAGGTGAAAAACTGTTGAAAAAAGAAAAAATAGACAAAAGACTTCCTATCATATTAATCATTGTATTAACTATGATATGTTCTTTAAGTATAGGAGCTGCTTTCGCATCCGATGTATCTATTACTTCAGATGATAACTCAGGGGACTTGAATACAATAGTATCATCACAAGAATCAACTACAAATGATTCTTTGAGTTTGAACACTGTTTCAAATTTAGGTTCTGATGAAAATTCCAATAATCAAGATTTAGCATCTATTTTAGGAAATAGTCTTAATCAAAACCAAGTTCTCGAAGCTAATAATAAATTTGATCGTGAAACTTTAAGTAACCAAACTATCACCATAACTGAAGACACCACTTATACAAATTCAGTATTCACTAATATGCAATTTATCATAAACGATGATAAAGCTAAATTAACTTTTGATAATTGTACTTTCTATAATTATGAAATGACTACTGATATTACTGCTAAAATGGGTAGTTTAAAAGTTAAGGATTCTACATTTATTAAACAAGATTTGTATAGTATAACTGATAATAAAGCTATTGTTTATGGGTATAATACTAAAATTAATTTAATAAATAATGAGTTTTATAATTATGCAACACTTAATAATGGTGTAACTGCTAAAACTACTTTAAGTGGTTATAATGAAAATCAGTTTAATAAGAATAATATTTTTAAAAAAGATTTCAGTCTTTCTGACTTGTTTAGAGTGTATTTCTGGGTGAGAGCTGATGGTAGTTATCCACCTCCAGAATTTAATTCTAATAGTACTTCTCAAGGTTATGATGCAAGTAAGTATTATCCTTATAATGGTAATTCTAATTATCGGGATTGGACTGGTCTTGTAAGTATTAGTCAAGCTACTAAGTATTTAGGTATTGATATTATTGGTGGAATGAGTCATCCTGTCTCTTCTAATCATTCTGTGGATATTAATAAGCTTATAACTGAATATCCTGAATTGATGGATAAGTGGATTAATGAAAATCAAGATCTTGCTAAAACTTTTGTAAATGAAAAATTTATTCAAGATTTCTTGCATATGTATTATCCTGAATACTATAATCAATATATGAATGGTAAATTAGATTTAACAAGTGAAGGTTATACTGTTTGGTGTTATGTTTTAAAAGCTCAAACTGATTCTTACCATGTAGATGGTGCTGTTGTGCCTAAGAAGTTATTAAATTTAATCCAGCAAAAAATTGCTGAGGTTGGAGCTGTTAATGATATAGGTTATGCTGGCACTGTTACTGGAGATCATGTTGTTAAAACTAATGATGCACTTAATGGTACTGCAAATATACTTGTATACAAAGATGGTAAGATTTATCAAAATATTACTGTTAAGGTAAAAAATGGTGTTTCTGAAAAGTTCACTTTAAATTTACCTGATGAAGGTGTTTATAATACTTCAGTTAACTTTACAAGTGATAAGTATTATATTCAAACTCCAGTATCTTATGGTTATTTAACATCTCTTCCATATGAGACTATTATAAGTGATAAGGAGTCTACTGGTGCGCCTTTTGATAAAGTTGATATTATAACTAATATTAAGGTTAATACTACTGGTTTTACTAATAAAGGAGTACCTAATGGTAGTGTTACTATTACAGGTCCTAATGGTTATGAGGAAACTGCTGAAATAATTAATGGTGTGATTATTGCTAAAAATTTAGTATACCCTGCAAGTGGTAAAACTAATGTTTATACTATAACTTATAATGGTGTTACTAATTTTAATGCATCTGTTGGTACTATTACATTATATTCTAAAGTTGATGCAACTGGTATGGAATCTGTAAATAAGACTGGTTATTATGATAAAACTATTGATGTAACAATCCAAACTTCTGGTATTAGTCAAGGTGAAACTATTAGTTTTAAGGATAATAATGGTACTCTTCATAGTGCTATTGTTGGTAGTGATGGTACTGCAACCTTTAAAGGTTTAGCTTTCCCTGATTATGGTACAACTTATACTTATAATGTAAGTTATGTTAGTACTTCTACTGGTAAATCTGGATGTAATAGTACTATAATTTTAAATTCTTTACAATATCCTACTATAGTGACTAATTTCACTATTACTGGTTATCGTGGTGAATTAAAGAATATTACTGTTACTATTTCAACTACTGGCTCTGAACTTATTGGTGAGTTAACTATTACTGATGTATTTGGTAAGACTCTTAATAGAACTATTAATGTTGATGGGAATATTAGTACTGTGACTTTTGAGGATGTTAATTTAACAACTGAAGGTACTTTTGATAATATTAAGGTTAATTTCGTAAGTAATAATCTTAATTATAATAATAGTGCTAATACTAGTTTAATTAATGTTTTAGTTAACAGAACTTCTATGAATAATACTGAAAGTACTGGTTATTATGATAAGACTACTAGTATAACAATCACTACTAGTGGTATTAATGATGGTGAAGTTATTAGTTTCACTGATAATAAGGGTATAGTTCATAATGCTACTGTTTCTGGTAATAAAGCTACTTTCAATGATTTAGCTTACCCTGATTATGGTACAACTTATACTTATAATGTTAGTTATGTTCCAAATAATACTGGTATTATTGGATCTAACTGTATTATAACTTTAAAATCTAATAAATATCCTACTACTGTTAGTGGATTTGATATATTCGGTTATCGTGGTGAATTAAATAATATTACTGTTACTATTTCAACTACTGGCTCCCAAATTATTGGAAAGTTAACTATTACTGATGTATTCGGTAAAACTCTTAGTAAAACTATTAATGTTAATGGAAACATTGCTACTGTAACTTTTGAAGATGTTAATTTAACTACTGAAGGTAATTTTAGTGGTATTAAAGTTGATTTCACAAGTACTAATGTTAACTATGATAGTAGTAATAATATTGGTAATATTAAGGTTATTGTAAATGGAACTGGTATTTATGATGAATCTAGTGTTAATTATTATGATAAAACTGTTAATGTAACTGTTCATACTCTTGGTATTAAGAATGGTGAAAATATTAGTTTCACAGATAATAATGGTACTGTTCATAATGCTACTGTTTATGATAATAAAGCTACTTTCAATGATTTAGCATATCCTGATTTTGGAACAACTTATACATATAATGTTACATATAATCCTACTAATCCAAGTTTCACTGGATCTAAAGGTACTATAACCTTAGGTTCTAATCAATACATAACTGGTGTGACTGGTTTCACAATTAGTGGATATAAAGGAGACTTTAAAAGCATTACTATTACTGTTTCAACTAATGGTTCTCAAATTATTGGTAATTTAAGTATTACTAATGTATTTGGACAAATTTACAGTAAATATCTTAATGTTAATGGAAACACTACTAATGTAACATTTGATAATGTGAATCTAGCTAGTGTAGGTAACTTTAGTAATATTAATGTTTCATTTATAAGTAATAATATTAATTATGCAGATAGTGCAAATACTGGTAATATTAATGTGGATGAAATCATAGTACCACCTGTAGATCCAGTTGAACCTGTTGAACCTGTGGATAATAGTACTTCAGAAGTTCCTGAAGAACCAAACCCAGATACTGGTGGTGTAAACACTCCTACAGAACCTGATGAAATCGTTGTCCCTATAATTCCTGATACTAATTTACCTCCTTCAGATGAGCGTAAAGATGAAGATGAAGAAGAAGATGATGGTGATGAAGTTCCAGATCCAACATCTGATACAGTCAATGATTCAGGTGACAATACAAATGCAAATCCAGGTGATGGTGGAAATACTGACGGTACAGCCAATCCTGTAAGTCCAATATTATCTGCTACTGGAAACACTGGAACAACTACCACTAGTCCTGTTAATGCTGCAACAAATAATATAGCAAATAATAATGCAGCAATTAGCTGATAATGGTAGAGACATTAGTGTAACTGCAATTGAAAATCTTGATGAAAATCAAAAAGTTAATTCATCCTCTTTCCTTGGTGATGTAGCATACAATGAAAGCCTTGGTGAATTAAGAAGAAGAGAAGAAAAAGAAGTTGAACAAGCTGAAAAAGAGTTAGACAAAGAAGGAGTTAAATATTAAACATATTTAATTTTTCCCTTTTCTATACTTTTTTTTTAAATACTTTTTTTAAATACTTTAAAAAAACCCTTACTTTTTTTTATATTAAAACTTGAAAATTTAAGTTTTATAAATACTTTAAAAATTTAATTCTTATTTTTTAAAATTTTCGTTTAAAATCTTTTAAATATAAATTTAACCTATAAAACTTATAAGAAAAATGTTTTTATTTAAAATATTTTAAATAAATCAAAAAACATATAATAATATGAAATAAAATATTTTTTTTATATAGGATGTGATTAATATCGATGAATCAAAACAAATCTATAAATCTGGAGAAGTAGATGATGCTAAAGCTTCAGTCATTGATGCTGTAAATGTTGATCCAAGTAGAATGATGGCTTTAACTGATGGAATTTTTGGAATGGTAATGGACCTTATTAATATTCAGTATTGAAGTTCCAGATATAAACTTTTGCAAATTACATAGCTTTCAATACTTTCCTAGAAACATTAATTACCAACAATAAGTCGTTGCGCAGTTTGTTTCATATTTGTCGGAGCATTCTGCTTATACCATCATGAATACTTACGAGTGGAAAAATTAACAGTACCATTTGTATGGTTAAACATCATATACTTATTATGTATTGCTTTTATTCCATTCTCCTCAATAGTTATGGGGAAATATGCATTATTCTTTGAGGCAGATTTACTATTTGGAGTGAACATATTCTTAATATTAACTATACTCTCTTTAATGTTTTGTATATGCTGATAAAAGAGGTATATTAACTGAGGATATAATGAAAGGTAAAAAGAATGCGTATAATACTTTTCTAATAGTTCTAATTATTACAGCAGCTGTAACACTTTTAAATTACTTGATTCCAGGTCATTATATTTACTTATACTTACTTATACCAATAATCTCTTCAGTTAGAGATTGTATATTTATAAAACATGTCTGGAGAAAGAAAATACGAAAATAAAAGAATAATACTTTTACCTTTTTACCTTTTTTTAAATTCTACTTTTTTTAAAAAAATTTATATTACTCCTTTAATAATAATATTATTTAGCTTTAAGTTAATCTCTAAAAAAAAATAATTCAATATAAAATTTTAAGGATTTTTCACTTTTTAATTTAAAAATAAATAAAGAAAGGAGGGGGATTTTTTTTGGATAAAGAAAATATTATAATAATAAGTTTAATAGTGATTATCTGTTTTTGTATAATTGGAGGGGTTTTATATTTAAGCCTATCCCATACGGATAATACTCCAACAGTCACACAATCAACTAATACAAGTACGGTCTCAACTACTAGTGATTCCAGTTCATCATCAAGTGATAATAGTAATCAGGTAAGTAGTAGTTCTTCATCTAATTCTGTCGAGGATGATTTTGGAAAGTATGATTCTGATGATTATATTTATGATGCTGAGGGTCAAAGGATGTATTGGGTTCAAGATGACGGCTACGATGGTAGTTATATGCATATTGAAGATACTAACGGAGCTAAATAAGATTTGTATAAAGTTTTTTCACAATAAAAAATTTTACTTTAAACCATTTTTTGAATATTTTTTTATTTTATCACTAATTAGTATATATTATCCTATTATTTTGGCTTTGTAGAAACCCTATTTT
>NZ_DAZC01000030.1:26964-39150 GCF_002508845.1 Methanobrevibacter sp. UBA417 | reverse complement strand
AATTTAAATTATGTTGAAATTTTTACTATAGAAGCGGAAGATGAACTATTTCTTCCAGAAAAATTCTTTAACGAAGAGGAATATGAAAAATTCTTGAAATATGTGGATAGAAAAAAGGATAAATATTCTCCAGATTTATTAAGTGAATTTTGTGAAAAAGAGGATATTGATGAAGAAGAACGTAAAATTAATATTTTAGCAGATTGCATAGAAGAGTATAAATTCATGAATTATAATGATTGGGAAAACAGTATAATTCAAAATTATAACAATGAATGTGATAATTACTAAAAAAGCATGACTTTCTTTCATTAATTCTTTTTTTCTTCTTCTTTTATTTTACCTTCCCTAATTAATCTATTTTTTTTAATACCATAACAACTTAAAGGATTATTAATTTTTTTACAATCTTTATCAGATTTACATAATTGAGGAAGGTGCATCTTTATTTTTTCACAACTCATTGGAGTATACCATTTAGTTTCACCTTCATGATTTAAATCAGGACTATCATGCATACCAAATCCTAGTTTAGAAATAATATTAATCTTTTCTTGGGGTTGATCTTCAAATAATGGAGGAGTACAATTATCTGCAGCTTCATAAATTAAAGGTAAAATTTCATTTTCAGTAATAACCAAATTTTTATCTATATCAGATACTTTCACACCACCTTCACTTGCAAAAATACCAGGATATAGGCGAGCATAAGATACAAAACTAGTTAAAAGTAAAACAATAGCATCATTACGACCACCAGAAGATACTCCATTTACAGTATTATATATGCAAGGCGGAAATGCTTCTCTAATTAATTTTCCTATTTTAAAATTACTTGCATTAGCATAAAAAGTACTATATTTAGTCATTTCTTCAGAAATAGTTTTTTCTACATCAGCACCTAATTTTTCAATATTAGAATGGATAGTTACAAAAGAAGATTTTTCTTTAATCATTTTAATATAATTCTCAGTATTTAACATTACCATATTAGAAACTATTTGTTCTTTAAGACTTTCACCAACTAACATATCATACATGCTTTCAGGCCGTCTATTATGAAATTTATCACTATAAACATCCAAAAAATCTTCTTTACTTAAAATTATTTCTCCATTGTTTATACATAAATTAGTCAAAGCTAAATTACGATTATTAATAATATCTTTTAATATAGTCCATCTTGAACCCTGTGTTATGGATAGTTGTTTTAAAATTGAATCGACCATATCTTGTCTTTCATTAGTTAACAAACGATTTAACCTATCAAGAATTAATAATCCTTCTGATTCAATGAAGAGTTTAGTCTCTCTAGAACTTATATTAAATTTAGTAGCTACTGCTTGTGCCAACATATGAAACGCAATTACATCAAATTTCAATATATCATTATTAAAAAGGTAAGAATAATCTGAAAGTTTATAATTTTTATTATTTTTACGTTCAATATACCAATTAATTCTTTTTACCGCTAAATCTCCAATACTTATAGGCACATGACTCGGTTCTAAATTTTGATTTGAACTACGGTTTATAGTATCCACTAAGTCATTGTTATATTCAAATGTTTCATTTAAATTACTATTTTGTGAAACAATTTTTAAACTTTCATCAGATAAGGGATTTATATATGGTATTAAAGTCATTTTAAATTTTTTTCCTTAAATTTGGTTACTTTTTACTGCCACGATATTCATGTGCAAATGTTGCATCATAAAGTTTAGAATCATTAAAATTTATAGGATTTAAAACTTCCCCTACAATAATCATTGCAGTTTTTGTAATATTAGCTTGTTTTACTTTAATTGCAATGTCTTTTAAAGTTCCTTTAACAATTTCTTGGTCTGGCCATGTGGCTTTTTTAACTACTGCAACAGGTGTGTCAATTGGATAATTTTTAGATAATTCTTTCACTACTTTATCAATCATACCCACACCTAAGAATATGCACATTGTAGCATGATGAGATGCTAAACTTTCTAATGATTCATCTTTAGGTTTAGGTGTCCTTCCTTCAGGTCTTGTTATTATAACTGTTTGAGAAATTTCAGGTAAAGTTAATTCTTTTTCTAATGCAGCAGCTGAACCAAATACTGAACTAACTCCAGGAATAAGTTCATATTCAATACTTTTTTCCTTTAATAATCTGATTTGTTCTGCAATAGCACCATAAATACTTGGATCTCCAGTATGTACCCTTGCAACCAATTTATTTTCATTTGTTGCTTTTTCCATTATTGTTATTATTTCATTTAAGTTTAATTCAGCACTATTAAAAACTTTTGCATTAGATTTACGGTTATCTAATACTTTTTTATTTACTAATGAACCTGCATATATTATGCAATCTGCTTTTTGTATAGTTTGATATCCACGAACTGTTATTAAATCTGGAGCTCCAGGACCTGCACCAATAAATATTACTTTTCCTGTCATTAAAATCACTGTTTAAAATATTATAACTAGAATAATTAATCCATAAATCAGTTAAATAAAAATTATTTTAATTAATTAAATCATTTATAAAATAGGATTAGATTTTTTTAACTAATAAAAGTATATACTAAAAAAAGAATTTCAAATTAAAAAAAATAAAAAAATAAAAAAAAATATATAGTCATTCCATATCATGAACACCAAGAGATTCCATTACTTCCTCCTGAATTTTTAAAAATTCAGTAGATTCTCTCTTTCGAGGACGTTCCAAATCAATAGAAACTATATCTTTAACACGCCCAGGATTTTTATCCATAACAACAACTTTATCTGCCAAAAAGACCGCTTCATCAACATCATGAGTAACAAAAACAATTGTAGTATCAAATCTTTTCCAAACACCAATTAATTGTTCTTGTAAAGTATGTCTAGTTTGCATATCTAAAGCAGAAAATGGTTCATCCATTAATTGAACAGGAGTATGATTTAATAAAGATCTAATAATAGCTACTCTTTGTTTCATACCCCCAGATAATTGATAAGGATAACTATTTTGAAAATCTTCTAAACCTACTCTTTGAAGATATCTTTTAGCAGATTCCAAATTTTCTTCCTTTTTATCAGGATAACACATATTCAATCCAAAAACAACATTATCCAATACAGTCATCCAAGGAAACAATGAGTACTGTTGAAAAATAAAACCTCTATCACGTGAAGGACCTTTAATTAAACCAGCACTATCATTAACTTCCCCAGAATCAGGTTCATCTAATCCTGCAATAATACGTAAAAGAGTAGTTTTACCACATCCAGAAGGACCCAATAAACAGATAAATTCCCTATCTTTTATATCAAGATTAATATTATCTAAAACATGGAGAATATCACCATCTTCTTGTTTAAAAGATTTATTTACATTTTTTACTTGAATTACCAAAATATTATTCCCCTATAAAATTTATTTTAATGAAATATTATTCATTCTACCAAAATATTTGATCTTGAACTTTTCTAAATACATAATCAAATATTATTCCGATAATACCAATAGTTAACATTCCCACTACAGTTGTTCCAGTATCAAATAAGTTTGTAGATGTTAAAATTAAATAACCTAAACCACTACTTGATCCTATCATTTCTGCAGAAATTGTACACATTAAAGCAATACTTACACCAACTTTTAACCCAGAAACTATGTAAGGAACTGCTGAAGGTAAAATTATACGGCGTAAAACATTCCAACGATTAGCACCAAGAGTTTGAGCTGCTTCAACAAGAACTTTAGGAGTTCTTTTAACACCATCTAAGGTATAAACAAGAATTGGGAAAACACAACCCATGAAGATAATGAATACTGCAGGAACGGTACCTATTCCAAACCATAAAATACTGAAAGGAATCCAAGCAACAGGAGGTATAGGACGTAATATACTTATAATAACACTACAAAAATCTTCTAATGTTTCACTACTTCCAAGCACAACACCTAAAGGTATAGCTACTATAGATGCAAGTATTAAACCTAAAAATACTTTAAATAATGTATCAATAGTATCTTGTAATAACTTTCCATTAATAATTGCAGTAAAAGCTGATTGGCAAACTTCTATAGGCCCAGGTAAAACATAAGGTGTTATTAAGCCTAAGCCATCTGTTATTGCATACCAGAATATTAATACTATTACAGGCAATAATATTGGAATTATAATTTTCTTTTTATTCATTAAATCATCAATAATAATTTTTTTAAAAATTTTATAATATACGAATATAACTTAGCTCTTTTTAATATTTAAAAGTAATTAATAAATGAAACTCTTACAAAATTCTTTAAATTAAATTTTAATTAAAAAAAATAAAATAACAGAAATTTAACTCAAATAAAACCTAAAAAATTAAAAAATTAGTTAAATTAATTTAAACTTTATATTATAAAGCAAGTAATAAAATTAAAAATTAAAAAAGTAAAAATTATGATATTATTTAGTACTATTAGTACCATTAATATCATAGAAAATTTGATTATCAGTCAATTTTTGTTTTAATAATCCCATTTGAACTTCAATATCCATGAAAGATCTTACACTATCTTTATAATCAGAACTTAATCCACTTATAAAGTGAAGTTTATTTAAAGATTGTTTTTCAACAGTAGAATTAGCTACTATATCAGAAGGTAGTAATTCTGCAGATTTATCCACATTAGAATTAATATAATTAGTTTCATTTGCATGGATTTCAACTATCTTTTTAAGTTCATCTGGATGGTTATTAATAAAATCATCACTTGCTGTAACTACACAACATGGGTGGTTAGGTAAAATATTACTAGAATCTGCAATTTCTTTCCCATAACCTTGACTTGTTGCCATAGTTACATAAGGTTCATAAGTCATCATAGCATCAATTTTACCAGTTTTAATAGCATCATTCATACTTGGTACTTTCATTGCAGATATTTTAACATCACTTTCATTCATACCATTTTTTTGAAGAGCATATTTAAGTAACATATTTTGTATTGAAGCTTCACCTGGAGTACCTACAGTTTTACCTTTAAGATCTTTAATACTAGTTATACTAGAATTTGAACTCACTACAAGTCCACTACCTTCAGTTTGAACTGCTGATACTATTTTTACAGGAACACCTTTTTGAATACTAGATAACACTGGAGTGATTCCAACATAACCAACATCAACTTCCCCACTTGCCATAGCAGTCATTAAATCTCCACCATTGTTGAATTGTACAAGATTAGTTTTAATACCTTCAGCTTGGTATTTATCTTGAGCATCTGCAACAAATAATGCAGCATCATGATCAGATGGTAAGTAACCAATATTTACAGTTCCATCATCTTGGGAGTTCATATAAAAATAAGCTCCAAAAACTGCAATTATTGCAATTATAATAATAGCTACAATTATAGTCTTTTTATTCAATTATATCACCAAAAATTTTTTAAAATAATGAGAGAGAAATTAAATTTTTTAAAAAAATTAAATTTTTACATAAAATCATTATTAATATATTATAATAAAACATTAGATATATAATAGTTTTGATAAAAAAATTTAGTGTAATCTTAATATTACAATTACATAAGCATATGATAATAAAATACTTTAAAAAAGATAAAATAGTATTAGTTAATATAATAGTGCAAAATAATATATTTTTTTATTATATAAATCAAATTATAAATATATTTTATTATTAAAAGAAAGAACATTAATTTAAAAAAAGATTGAAAGACAAATACTAAAATAAATTAAAAAAAGACAAATATACAATATCAAATATAGTTTAAGGCATAAAATAATAATGACTAATAAGCTTACATCTTCTTTTCAATATCATTATTAATTTCTTTTTCATTATGATAAAATTCAGGATTATCAAATAATTTATCCCTAAATAATTTAGTTATGCGACTAATACACTGTCTACTATAACCAGTTTCCGCAACTAACTCTTTTACGGTTTTAATATTCATATTAAATAAGATATACAACATGACGCCTAAAGGGATTTTACTTTTATAAAAAAAGGTTCCACTAAAATCATTAAAATTATTTCCACATTTTTTACAAGAGTATCTACGAACTCTCCCCTGAATTCCTCGATTATTAATATCATAGGATTTACACTTAGGACAGTAAACTCCATGAACCCAACGTATGCTCCTAAAAAAAGCCATTGCAATTTTTTCATCAGGCAAATTAACTTCAGGATTAATAACACCCTTCATGATTATACTATAAATATACATTATTAATAAATTTTATGTAATATCATAATAACATTACAAAAAAATTTTATTAAATAAAAAAAATTAAAATATAAAAAATAGATTCATAAAATTTATAAATCTATAATAATTCACTTCTTAAATCAATAGTATCAACTAAATCCGGACCAGTACTAATAATAGTTACAGGAACACCAGTTTCAGTTTCAATTTGATCAATGAAATCTTTAGTTTCAGCAGATAAAGTACCATAATCTTGTGTACGTGCACAATCAGGATATAATCTATCAACACAAGTTAAAGCAATTTGAGTAGCACCATTAATTCTACAAGATTCCTTAGCTAACTCAAAATCAAAAAGACCTACTCTTCTACGACGACCAGTAACAGTACCATATTCTTCAATATCCATCTCTTCAGCTTTATTCTGATTTATTTCAGTTGAAAATGGTCCTTCACCAACACGAGTAATATAAGCTTTAAAAACATTGATAACTTCATCAATTTTTGTTGGACCTACACCTACATCTGCAGCAAAAGTACTAGCAGTAGTATCTTTACTAGTTACAAAAGGATAAGTTCCATAGTATAATGAAAGTCCAAAACCTTGAGAACCTTCAATAAAAACATCTTCACCAGCATCAATATTATCATTACATGCTACAGAAACATCGGTCAAATAATCTTGAAGTTCTGGAACATCTTTAGCCATGTCAGCTATTCTTAAAACACGATCACTATTTGCTGGACCACATCCTGAACCAGTACTGCCAATCTTTTTAAATAAATGTTCTGAACCACGATCACGATCACGATCTTCTTTAGTTATCATACTACAACGAGGATCAACAAGAGTTCTACTTTTAACATCAAACTTATCTAAATATTCTAATTCATGGAAAAATACTTCAGGATCCACTAAGACACCAGCACCAATAAGAAGTTGAGCATCTCTTTGAACAAAACCAGAAGGAATTAATCTTAAACCATATTTTTCTCCATTTAAAACAACAGAGTGACCCGCATTTGGACCTACACCTGCACGAGCTATAACTTTCGGTTTATCGTTATCACAAAGGTAAGTAATACATTTACCTTTACCTTCATCTCCCCAAGCTCCACCGACTAATATACTACAAGTCATTATTTAAATCTCCTAAAAAAAATTTTATGATAAAAAAAATTTTTTTAAATATCTTAATAAATTCATAAATCTTAAATGATAATCAATTACATTAACATATAATTATAATTAATACACCAAACAATTAATATATTTTTAAACCTTTATAAAATTAACCTAAAAATTATGCAATTTTCAATATGTCTAAAAGAATTTGAAGATACTTATACCTATCATATTTCCATTCTTCATTATATCCTAAGAATTCATCTAAAACTAAATGATTCATTTGACGAAGAACTGCTAATTGAACAATATTCTTAACATCAGCATCAATTTTTCCTTCTAAAATTAATTGACCAAAAGCTGTTGCAATAATTGTAACATCAAGCATGATTAAATCTTCATCAAAACTTTTATCTTTAATAATTTTAGTTATATTAGAATCTTCAAGAATTTCTTCATTATAATCCTCTAAATTTAAATCCCAACTATTTAAAATCCAATTAAAACACTCAATTAGAGGAGCATTGGGATTATCTTCTCTCCAATCACATAATTCAACAAAAGCCATATAACCTTCATCAGAACCAAAAGGTGCTAATTGATCCACACAATCCCAAAAAAACTCATAATCCGCTATTTCAATAGCTTTGGGGCTTGGAGTTTCACCATAAAAATCATTTGAAACATTCAAATAATTATATCCTTTATCTGTATTTTTCATATTAATCAAAAAAATTATTTTTATTATAAATTAAGGGGGAATTCTTCACATATAGAATCAAAAGAATATTCTTCATTTGTCCCTTTTTTATTCCAATAATCTAAATAGTACAAACACCATTTATTAGATAAATTTTTTATATCTTCACCAGTTAACTGCTCAAAATCATTGAAAAAATGAATATTATTACCTCCTACTGCAATACTTACATTACTAACAGTAAAACATAATAAAAAATCATAACCATTATTACCCTCTTCGTAATTTTCAACAAGTATTTTTTTATTTTCATAAAAATTTGCTATTGCTTTAAGGTAATCCCGATCTTGAAATTTAAATTGATTTTTCACTATTTTTAATGAAAATTCTTTATGAAAATTCATTAGATTATCTTTAAAATTAATTGTATCAGATTTCATTAAATTTTGTAAATCATTTGAAAGTCCTAAAAATTCCACATCTTTAATATCATTATAGAAAATAGCTAGAAAAATATTTTCACCAAATCTTATAGCTATTTCACTACTAGAATCTTCAAATTTATTAGTATCATTTTTGGGATTAAAGATTTGAACATCTTTAAATTCAAAATATAATGCATCATTAGATATTTCAAGCCATGTCCATCGTCCAGCAGTAGATATTATATCTTCAATTAGATTTAATGACTTTTTTTCCATGATATTAATCCTTTAAATTAATTTTTATATAAGTTTCAACGGCTCCTTCCATCCCATAAGTGAAATCTTCATCAAAATGTTTCATCCATTTAAATGGTTTAATACAAATTCTTTCATCAAGACTACCATCCCATTTAACATTTAAATTATTAAATTTTAATGAATCCACAATTTCATTACCAATTTTAAGAGCTAATTTTTTATTTTGTTTATAATCCCCAAAAGTTAAATATAATTCATTATCATTAATACAATCTTCTATATCATAAAAAGAGTAGAAAACAAAACCTTTAGCATCATATTTATTATTTACAAGATGAGTATAAATTTCAAATGCATCATTAACCCCCTCTTCAAAGTCAAATCCTGCATTATGAATAGGGACAATGTTTTTTTTAGTTAAATCTATAAAACTATTATTCAAACTTCTAAAAAATTTAAACTTACAATCTTTCAAATCTTCAATATGTTTTTCTAATTCTTCTTTAACTATTAAATCTATTTGATTAAGATTAACATCTTCATCTAGGAATTGTTCTTCTATTATCTCATTAATTTCTAGAGGAGCATAGAATCCAGATTTAACAAGAAGACTAATTTCATATATTATTTCTTCTTTCAATTCTACATTCATAAACAACTAACCCTTAAATTTGGTACTAATTTATTTTTTATTTCATTGTTTGAATATTAGTAACTTTTCCACGATCTGAAAATCCGACAATAACTCTTTGTTGTCCAGTTTTAGCCATTGAAAAGTCTTCTCTATCTACAAATTCATAACCTTTAAGAATAGTATAACCTTTTAATGCTTTTCTTGCATTTACGGGATAATCTATTTGGAAATCGTTATAATTATGAGAAAACTTATCTAAATCTTCATTAGTAGGTATTTCATCTGAATGAATAGTTACAAATAAAATTAAATCCCCTGCATCAACTGCATAATATGCATCTGCATCAACTAAAGGTGCAACAGTCATAAGTAAAATATGAGCTACATCAATATTAACATTAGTTAAAATGCTGTTAGAAAATTCAGGAATATTATATTCTTCACCAATTTTCTTGATTTTATTTACATCTTCAAGTAAAATTTGTAAAAAACCAACATCATCATTATCCCAAGCCCATGACCATTTTTCTTCTTTTTGTGATAATGATCCTATAATTTGCATTGGAAATTCATTATCTGGAAAAACTAATAATCCATCTTCAAAATTAATCTCGCAATTATTTTCACCTATAACTTCACTTAAATTTTGTTGTCTTTCATAAGCCATTGTACCTGTTTTAGTGAAAATATCATTAAAATCATCTTTTTTTTCTAATATATCTATGCCTTTAACCATTTTATCAAATCCTATAATTCAATTATTTTTAGAAGGATAATTTACTTATTCTATCCATTGCTTCTTTTGTGTTTTCATGTGTATTGAATGCAGTTAATCTAAGATATCCTTCACCACTTGGACCAAATCCAGAACCTGGGGTTCCAACAACATTTGCTTCTTCAAGTAATATATCAAAGAATTTCCATGAATCAACACCTTCTGGAGTTTTAACCCAAACATATGGACTATTAACCCCACCATAAGTGTTTAATCCCATTTTTAAAAAGCTTTCTCTTATAAGTTTAGCATTTTCATTGTAATAAGCAAGATTTTCTTTGATTTCTTTTTGACCTTGTTCTGTGTAAATAGATTCTGCTGCTCGTTGAACTGGATAAGAAACTCCATTGAATTTAGTGGTTTGTCTACGATTCCATAAATCATTTAATTTTACAATTTCTTTATTAGATGCTGTGATTTCAATGTCTTTTGGTACAATAGTATATGCACAACGTGTTCCAGTAAATCCTGCAGTTTTTGAATAACTTCTAAATTCAATTGCAACTTTTTTTGCTCCGGGAATTTCATAAATACTGTGTGGAACATCCTCTTCCTGAATAAAACATTCATAAGCAGCATCAAAAAGAATAATTGCATCATTTTCTATTGCATAATTTACAAATACTGTTAATTGTTCTTTAGTAAGAGTTTCACCAGTTGGATTATTTGGGAAACATAAATATATAATGTCCACAGGTTCTTTTGGAAGTTCTGGGACAAAATCATTTTCTTCAGTGCAAGGTAAATATACAATTCCTTCGAACATTCCATTATCCATTATAGGTCCAGTTCTTCCAGCCATTACATTAGTATCTACATATACTGGATAAACAGGATCAGTTACAGCAATAGTGTTATCTATACCAAAAATTTCTTGTATATTTCCTGTATCACATTTTGCGCCATCACTGATAAAAACTTCATCTAAATCAAAATTGACGCCTAATGGTTTAAATTCATTATCAATAATTGCTTTTTGTAAAAAATCATAACCTTGTTCAGGACCGTAACCATGAAAAGTGTCAGAATGTCCCATTTCTTCAACTGCATCTTTAAAAGCTTTTACAACAGTTTTAGCTAAAGGTTTTGTTACATCACCAATACCCATTTTAATTATATTTTTATCAGGATTTTCTTCCTGATATTTATTAGCACGTCTTTCTACTTCCACAAAAAGGTAACTATTTTGTATTAAAAGATAATTTTCATTAATTTTTACTACCATCTAAATTCATTTCCTATAAAATTTTTTTTAATCTAAAATATAATATTATAATAAATTTGCTTATTATATATACTATATTTAATTATAAATTTTTTTTGTTAAAAAAGTTTCTAAAAAAGTTCCTAAAAAAAATATTTTTTTCTAAAAATAAATAAAATATATATTTTATAATAATTATAATAAAATATAATTATAAATTTATAAAAAATGTGTGAGGAAAAAATAAATGAATTCACTAACAGTAGTTTTACTTTTAATAATAGCAATAATCGGTATTGGCTCTATTGTTTGGGTAAAAAAGTATTACAAAGAAATAGAAACTGAAATGCCAACAAACGGACTCAATACAACTAAATATATAAATAAACTTAAAAATCAAAAAAATAAACTTCCTGAAACTGAAGATATAAGTTCAATGTTTAATTTTAATAAAAAAGAAGAAAAAATTGATTCATATCAACAAACACAAAATATTGAAAATGATGATTCTTTAACAGATTCATTTAAAAATATGTTTACCGGGGAAAATAATAATAATAAAAAAGAATATTCTGCAAAAGACTTAGTTAAAGATACTATTGGTGAACCAACAACAGATTTTAAAAACAAAATTAGTGAATTCAATGACAATTTAATTAAAAACTCAAATGACAAACCTGCTTCTCTTAAAAAAGGATCAAAATCTACATATAATGAAGTTGAAACAATAACCCCTTTAAAAGAGGAAGAAAAGGAAAAATTCAAAATCGAAGATCCTATTGTTAAAACTAGTTTAAAAATAAATAATGATGACAATCAAAATACTCTCACACAACCCGAAAAAGAAACAAAACCAAAACTAGAA
>NZ_DAZC01000030.1:0-26770 GCF_002508845.1 Methanobrevibacter sp. UBA417 | reverse complement strand
CAAAACTAGAAGAAAACAAAAACCTTGAAGAAGATGAAAAAGAAGATTCAAAAGAATCTTTAAATTCTACAAACTTATTGAATGAAACAGATAAGCCCGAAACAATAATGGATAAAGCTGTGAGTAGTGTTTCTAGTGTACCAATGAGTGATAAACAATTAGAGCTTATTAATCAAACTTCCACAAAACCAACTGAAGAAAACAAAAAACATCATGCTCAAAAAAGAATTACTGAAGAAGGAGTAGTAGTTTTAGATGAAAGTGATAGAAAAGATAATGTCACTCTTGAAGAAATTTTAAAAGATAAAAGTTATAATCAACCCAATGAAAATGTTGATGAAATTTACGAAGAAATAAATAATATTCCCTATAACCATACTGAAGTTGAGGATGATATTGGTAAATCATTTGAAGGTTTAGATGATGCAAGTTACCAGACAGATGAGGAAGAGGAATTTATAACTCCAATTTATGCTGAAAAACGACAAAAAGAAGAAGCTGGCGAAGAAATTGGAGATATTGAAGAATATCCAGAAGATGAAGATTTTAATGAAACTTTAACTCCATATGAAAACTTCGTTCATCGCGATACCGATCAAAAGAAAATAGAAAATGCAAGTCAACACATAGATAAATTCTATGAAAAATTAAGTGAATTTAATTTAAGCAACATAAGTAAAAAAACCAAAAAAGTTTATTCCGAAGGATCTAATAAAATCCAAGAAAACATTAAAAATAATAAAAAACATGAAAAAACTGAGAAAGATAAAAAAATTGAATTAAGTAATGATGAATTACCTAATCTTGAAGTTCCTTATGAAATTAACCATATTTCAAAACTTAGAACACCTCCAAAAACTACTGCAAAAACTACTCCCAAAACTGATTCAAACAATATCAAATCAAATACTCCAGAAACAATTAAAGTTAATGGAACCCCTATAGAACTTAAAAGAGGAGAAACAGTTATATTTAATCATAATGGAGAAACTTATTCCAGTACTATTCTTAAAACTAAACCTGGACAAATTTATGTTACTTACCGAAAACATAGAATTTGGATAAGTACAGGTTCAGTCAAGAAAAAATTCTAAATAAATTTTTATTAATATTTTTTTTAAATTTTTTTAATTAAATCAACATTTCAAACTTCTTTTTAATAAATTAAAAATTTTTTAAACTTAAAAAAAAGGAACTAAAAATTAAGTATTAACAATAAACTATACAAACAAGGATTCTAAACTAAGTGAAATTAATGAATAAAACAAAAAACAAAGAAAATCAATGGGGAAGCAAATTATCATTCTTATTAGCAATGATTGGTTCTGCTGTAGGTTTAGGAAATATTTGGAGATATCCTTATGTTTTATATAGTAGTGGTGGTGGAGCTTTTTATATACCTTACTTAATTGCTATTTTAGTAATGGGGATTCCATTTTTATTATTAGAATATGGTGTGGGTTATAAATTTAAATCTTCAATAACTAAAACAATTTATATTATTAAACCAAAATTAGAGTATATTGGTTGGTTAATTCCTGTAATTGTTTTCTTAATACTCATATATTATAGTAGCATAGTCGGATTAAATGGGATATATTTCGTTTTAAGTTTATTTAAAGGATGGGGTGCAAATCCAAATAATTTTTACTCTTCAACCTTATTACAATCTACTAGTTCTTTATCTGGATTAACTTACATAGTGCCTGTTTTAGCAATATCAATTTTAATAGTTTGGGGATTAATGTGGTTTATAGCTCATCGGGATGTGGAAAAAGGTTTAGGAAAAGCATCTTCTATTTTAGTTCCTTTACTATTTATTATGATGGTTATTGTAGTAATATTTTCACTCACTCTTCCAGGAGCTGTAATTGGTTTAAAAACATTATTCAATCCTAACTGGTCTTTATTACTAAATATAAATATTTGGTTAGCTGCATTTGGACAAGTATTATTCTCATTAAGTCTTGGAATGTCAATAGCATTAACATTCGCTAGTTACTTGCCTGATAATTCAAGTTTAAGTGATAATGTATTATGGGTGGTTTTAGCTAACTGTGGATTTGAAAATTTTGCTGCTTTAGGAGTGTTTTCAATACTTGGATATATGTCTTTAAATAGTGGAACACCTATTAATCAATTGATAACACAAGGAACTGGATTAATATTTATAGCTTATCCAACTGTGTTTAATATTCTTGGAAATTGGGCATATGTACTTGGACCCCTATTCTTTTTATGTACATTTTTTGCAGGTATAACAAGTACTTTAGCATTAATTGAACCTGCATCTTTATCTATTCAAAATAAATTCAAAATAAGTCGTGAAAAAGCTGCTAGTATTTTATGTATTATAGGTTGTATATGTGCATTAATATTCTCAACAGGAATGGGATCTTATATTTTAGACATAACTGATAGTTTCTTAAATAACTTCGCTTTATTATTTGGTATATTACTTGAATGTTTAATATTTGGTTGGATATATGGTGTAGATAAATTGATTCCAATATTTAATGAAAAAAGTAAATTCCAAATTGGGAATTGGTGGGAAAAAATTATAAAATATGTTTTACCATTTGTAATAATATTTATTTGGATAGGTGGAATTGGTGAAATTTTAACCTATGGAAATTTTATAAGTATTGGAATAAAATTAATTTTAAGTGGAATAATTATTATTCTTCCTATGATATTAACCATAATGCCAGTAAAGAATAAAAACTTTAAAATAAGTGAAAAATAAAAAAATAGTAAATTAAAAAAACTTTTTATTTAAACCATTATTTATGGGCGTAATAAAAAGTAATTTCATTATCATTTTTTGAATCTAATTTTACAAAACCAAATCTTTCAAATTGTAAGATTGTCCCTACTTTTAATTCTTTTATATCTGATTCTGCTAACCCTGTAACAGTACTAGCATCAGGCATTACAATTTTTACTTTAACATTATCTTTTAATGGAACCCATTGAATAATACTTGCATGATGTTCTCTTGCATCTTCAAAGGATGAACTATGATAACTTGCATTTTCATCTTTTAAATCTAAATTAACTGCATCCATTAAACGTACAAGACCATCTTTAAAATCTTTTTTAGGAATGTATGCTTCACCATCAAATAATAGTTCACGTTCCCCTCTTTCAAGATAATCTGGGTGTAATGGACGTTTAATAATCATATTCTCTTTTAAAGGTATAGACACTTTCATAGGATCTGGTACAAAGAAATATCTATTAACTTTGTCCTCGATTATATGGCGATTTAATCCATAAATTTTCTTCCAACTAACAGATGAATCATTCATTTTAATTCCAATTTCTTTCATTAATTCAATAATAGCTTCAGGTTGAATTCCACGTCTAGCTAAAGCACGAAGAGTACCAAGTCTAGGATCATCCCATCCCCAGTATTCTCCAGATTCAATACCTGCTTTAGCTTTACTAGTAGATAATGCAATATCAGTCATTTTTAAACGACCATAATGAATAAATTCAGGTACTTCCCATCCCATATGATTGTATAAGTACTTTTGTTTTTCACTATTTGCAAGGTGATCTTTACCTCTTAATACATGAGTCATTCCCATTAAATGATCATCTACTGCTACAGAAAAATTCATCATAGGATAAATTTTATATTTATTTCCAAGTTTAGGGTGTTCTTGATTAACTATTCTCATTGCAACCCAATCTCTTATTGCAGGATTTTTATGTTTAATATCTGTTTTAACACGTAGGACAGCTTGACCTTCTTCCATTTCAGGGAATTCATTCCAGAGTTTAAGATTTTCTTCTATTGTATTATTTCTATGGGGACATGGTTTGCAATTATCTTTTAATTCCTTAAAATCTTTACTATTACAAGTACACATATATGCTTTACCTTTTTCAATTAATTCTTCAGCATATTTGTAGTAAATTTCAAATCTATCAGATTGATAGTAAATTTCATCAGGTTTAACACCTAACCATTCAAGATCTTCTTGAATCATTTGATATGCTGGTTCAAAAACTCTTTTTGGATCAGTATCTTCAATACGTAATATTAATTTACCATTATATTTTTTAACAAATTCACTATTAGGAATTGCTGCACGTGCATGCCCAATATGTAATGGTCCACTTGGATTAGGTGCAAAACGCATAACAACATTTTTATGAGAGCCAGGTAATTCACCTAAACCCTTAACTTTTTTACTATGTTTTTTGGTTTCAACATGTACATCATACTTTTCCATTTCGCTTTTTTGCTCTTCTTTAGATAAAGCATTTACTTTAGCAACAATTTTACCACTTAAAGGACCTATTTCACTAGCACGACTACGAAGTTCTGCTTCTTTACTCATTATAGAACCCATTACAGCTTTTGGATTTGCGCTTCCTTTATGTTTTATAGCATTCAACAATGCATGTTTATAAATTATTTCCTCTAGTTCATCCATAAATATCAACAAAATAAAAATTTTTTTCAAAAATTAATAAAAATAAGATTATATAAAAAATTAGTCTTTAATTAATTTCATTAAATATACATATGTTAATAACATTATAAATATATTACAATAATAATTCATTTTAAAAAAATGTGATGATTTTTTATGAAAAAAGATGATTGTATTAAAACTCCTAAAGATATTGATTGGGTATATTTTTGGAGTGAAAAATTAAAACAAAAAATTGATCGTAATAAAGATTGGGATAAAGCTGCACCCCATTTTGGTAAATCTGCAAAACGAGATGATTATCATACTCGTTTTATCCAAGAATTAGATTTGAATAAAGAGGACAGTGTTCTTGATTTAGGTTGCGGTGAAGGAAGTATTACATTACCTATTGCAAAAAAAGTTAAAACTGTAACAGGAATAGATTCTTCTAAAAAAATGCTTGAAATATTAAATGATAAATGCGAAAAAATGAATATTAATAATGTTAAAACAATTAAAATGGATTTGAATAATTTAAATGTTGAAAAATTAGGCAAATTTGATATTGTTATTGCTTCTAGATGTTTAAACAGTATCGTTGATATTGGAAATGTTTTAGATAATATTAATAAAATTGCTAATAAAAGGGTTTATGTTACTTTATTTGGACCAAATAATTGGAAGTTAGAAAAGGATTTTTATGAAAAAATTGGAAAACCTTTTAATGATTTTCCTTCACATGATTATTTTTTTAATATTCTTATAAGTAAAAATATTTACCCTAATGTTTTAAACTTAAATATTGGAAAATCTAGAGAGTATTCTAGTATTGAGGAAGCCTGTGAATCGGGTAAATGGAGAAGAGAATTATTAACTGACAAAGAATTAAAAATATTTTATGAGTATATTAATAAAATTATGGTTAAAAATCCAAAAACAGGCAAATATTTTAATCCAAATGATAAAGCAGATTGGGTGTTAATTTGGTGGGAAAAATAAAAATAATTAATTAAGAGGAAATTATAATGTTATTTAAAATTAAAATAGAGAATATTAATGATATAGATTGGAATTATTTTTGGAAAGAAGGATTAAAAGAAAAAGGCAATTTAGGTGCTAATAAAAATTGGGATAAAGCTGCAGAGCCATATGAAAAATTAAATGCTAAAGATGATTATACAGATAAATTAATTAATAATTTAATTTTAGATAAATCTGATTCATTATTAGATATTGGTGCTGGTGAAGGCTCTGTAAGTATTCCCTTAAGCGAAAAAGTTAAAAATATTACCTCAGTAGACTCTTCTAAAAAAATGATTGAATTATTTGACAAAAGAATCCGAGAAAAAAGCATTAATAATATTGAAACTATAGAAATGGATATTTCAGATATTAATTTAGATAGTATTGGTCATAAAGATATTGTTCTTGCTTCAAGAAGTATCAATTCATTTCCAGAAATGGAAGATTTATTAATTAATTTAAATGAAATAGCTAACAAATATGTGTTTATAACTTTTTTTGGACCTAATAATTGGAGAATGGAAAAGGAATTTTATAATTTTATTGATAAAAATTACACTGACCATCCATCATATGTTTTATTATTAAATTTATTAGAACAAATAGGAATTTATGCAAATGTTATAAATTTAGATGTGGGTCCAGTTAGAACATATGATGATATTGATGAAGCTATGGTTAATGGTAAATGGAAACTAGACAATTATAGCGATAAGGAAAAAGGCCAATTACATGAATTTTTAAGTAAAACATTACAAGTAGATAGTAAAACTAAAAAACTTTTTAATCCATTGGATAAACCAGATTGGGTGTTGATTTGGTGGAAAAAAGAAGATCAAATGGAAATATAAATATTTTGAAAAAAAGGGATTATCTAAAATGAAAAGTGAAGAAAATATTGAAGATATTGACTGGGATTATATTTGGAAAAAAGAACTTGGTGAAAAAAAGCGTGAAAAGAAAGATTGGAATGAAATAGCTGATAAGTTTGGCAAGTGGATTGAAAAGGATGATTACCCAATTAAATTACTTAATCATGTGAAAGTTTCACCTAGTGATAGTGTTATGGACTTAGGTTGTGGTGAAGGTACTATTACTATACCTTTAGCTAAAAAGTCTGGTCATCTTTTGGCGGTTGATAAATCAGATAAAATGTTAGATTCAATTCAAGCCAAAATGATTGATGAGGGTTTAAGTAATATTATTACTTTAAGACAAGATATTTTAACTTTAAATAAAGATAATATTGGACAATATGATGTTATTGTAGCTTCTCGTTCTATTAACAGTGCTTATAATATGAAAGAAGTTTTGAGTAATTTAAATGATATTGCTCGAAAATATGTTTATATAAGTTTTTATGGGCCTAATAATCGTAAAGAAGAAAATAAAGCTCTTGAAGCAATTGGTAAGAAAGTACCTAGAAAATTTGATGAATATATAATTATATTTAACTTGTTAAATAGTATGGGAATTCATCCTAATGTTATTAATCTTGAATGTGAAAGTGTTAAAGGTTATGATAGTATAGATGAAGCAATTGAACGTTTTAATTGGAGAATAGGTAAAGTTTCAGATAAAGAGCGTGAAAAGTTAAATAATCATTTTAAAAAGAATTTAATACAAAACAGCGAAGGCAAATGGGAAAACCCAAATAATAAAGGAGATTGGATTCTTATTTGGTGGAAAAAAGAGATATAATGTTTTTAAATTTTACTATTTTTTACTATTTTTTTTATAAACAATTAAATTAATAAATCAAATCCAACAAAATTAATTATACTATTATAAAATTTAATTAAAAAATTTTTTCGAGGTGAATAAAAATTATTAAATTAAATAAAATAGTACTAGTGAGCATTTTTATATTAATTATTTGTAGTTTAGGTGTTGTTTCCGCTGCAGACACTAATAATATTGTTTCTGATGCAAATAATAATCTTTTAAGTAATGATAATGTTTCAAATTTAGAAACTATTAGTGTTGCTGATGAAAATCAAATAAGTTCTACAGAAAATGTAATTTCAGATTCTAATTCAGGATCTTTTTCTGATTTACAAAATCTTATTAATTCAAACAACAATTCTATAACTTTAGATAAAAATTATAAATATAATATTGCCACTGATTCCGCCTATATTAATGGAATCACCATTTCAAATGAGAATTATAAAATAAATGGTAATAATTTCACCATTGATGGATGTAATAGTGCTAGAATAATTAATTATGCTGGTACTGGAACATTAACATTAAACAATTTAAATTTAGTTAATGGAAAGACCACCCTAAATGGAGGTGCAGTATATGCTTTGAATGGTGGAAATATTCAAATTAGTGGAAGTAATTTAATTAATAATAGTGCTAATAATGGAGGAGCGGTTTACACTACTGGGGATGTAAATATAATAACCAGTCAACTAATTAACAATACTGCTAACACAGGTAGTGGTATTTATGCTGGAACTGCAACCATTAATTATAATATAATTAAAGGAAACTCATTAACTAATAAAGTGATTTATGTAACAAATACTGATAAATCTAATGTTAATTTTAATTGGTGGGGTAAAAATTTACCCGAAATAAATAATTTAAGTAATGTAAACACTGATTTCTTCGTAATTGCAACAATGAACTCTTATGATAATGTGATGGTTAATACAACTACTCCTATTGTAGTTAATTTAAATTCTTATATTGATACTAAAACTAATAAAACATTTTATTTAGGTCTTGAATTACCTTCTGATTATGTTAAATTTAATACCGATAATGGGAATTATAGTGTTAAAGAAGGATATTTAAATGATGGTTCTTTAACTACAATTTTTTTAAGTAATGAAATTGGAATAATTAATATTACTGCAAAAATTGATAATCAAACTGTTTATTTCCTTTTAAATATTACAGAAATTCCTAAAAATACTTTACTTTTCGGTGATGATTTTGAAGAATATTTTGGTGAAGGGAAAAATTTTACAGTAAAATTAACTGATATTTTAGGTAATCCAATTATAGGACAACATATAGGTTTAAACTTAACAAGATTAAGTGATAATGCAAGTAAAATTTATTGGGCTACAACTGACAATGAAGGATATGCACAACTTCAAATAAACCTTGCACCTGGATTATATACTGCTGGAGCATATTATGACAATGATAAATCTGGTTATATTGGCAGTAATACTAATAATAGTATGAAAGTTCTTAAAGTTGGTTTAACTGCTGATGATTTAAATATTAACTTTGGTGAAGCTGCAAATTATACTGTTACTCTTGCAACTCCAAATATAACTGTTATTGGTCAACATATTGCAATTAATCTTAGAGTTGCTAATAGTAATCTTAATAAAACTTACTGGTCAACTACAGATGTTAATGGAATTGCATTTTTACCTATTAATTTAGCTAGTGGAAATTATATAGCTACTGCAAGTTATGGTGGAAGTAGTATAACTACTAATATTGTTGTAAGTAAAGGTTACAGTTTAAGTATTCTTAATTGGGGAACTGGTGGAGATATTACTAAAAATAGTATATTATATAATTACATAACTAGTACTACTTCTCGTGGAGGTATTGTTGATGAAATAATTAATGCTGAAAAACAAGGAACAGTTCTTGTGAAATTCGGTAATGGAAATGGTCGTACAGTATTTATCAATGCAGGAATTCATGGAAATGAATTATCTTCACAAGCTGCAGCTTATCAAATAGCTGAATATTTATCTAATATGAAAGAAATCAATGGTACTATTTATATGATTTGTGATTTAATACCATATACTGCTCAATTAGGAGTACGTGAATATAATGGTGTTGATCCAAACAGACAAGCTACAATTTCAGGATCTGTTGCTAATAACTTAGTTAAATTAGCACTTAGTTTAAATATTGATGCTTTTGCCGATATGCACACTACTAAACCAGGAGGATTACCTGGAAATAATGTCATTATGGGTGCTTACAGTCCTAATAATGAAAGTGCTGTAATGGCCAATTATATTTCAAAGATTTCTGGATATGATACTCAAATTGTAACTTATGCTGGAGAAGTTTATCCAACTGCATTACAAGATAATGTTAATATAGCAGGAATTCCAGCTATTACTGGCGAAGTTGTTGTATTACATAATACCATTACACGTAGTAGTACACAAATCTCTTATAATTTCCAAATTGGATTTTTAATGTATAATGGATTTAATGTAAGTTTAGATAGTAATCCAAACTTTTAAATTTTTTTTCTCCTTTTTTAATTTTTTTTTAATTTTAAAATTTTATCTAAAAGTAATATATCAAACTTTTTTAAAACTCCGAATTTTATATAGTTAATAGAATAAAAAATTAATTAAGTGAATTTTTTAAAAAAAAATAGAGGTGTATAATGAAAAAAAATCGTTTAAAACTTATGATATCTTTTTTAATTTTTAGTTTTATCATTGTTAGTAGCTTATCTTGTATCTCTGCAAATGAAAATGTTACAGATTTTTCAAAAGAAGATATAAGTAACAATGATAATATTGGAATAGTTGAAGATGTTAATACTACAATATTAGGAATTTCAGATAATAACAAAGATAGTATTCAATCTATTTCAAATGAAAAATACAATAATACTAATACAAATAATTTAGAAAATAATCAAGTTAATAATATTTTAAGTGATAATTCAAATGCAATTTTAACAGCAGACAATCTCACTAAATATTATTGTTATAATGACTCATTCATAACTAAATTAACTGATAATGATGGTAATGTATTAAATAATCAGAACATATCAATTAATTTAGCAAATAGTTATGGGAAAAATATTACATATACTTGTTTAACCAATGATAGTGGCGAAGCAAGTTTAAGTATCAATTTAGGACCCGGACTTTATTATGTAACAAGTTCTTATCAAAATATTACTATTAATAATATTATTAAAGTTTTATCAGGTAATTATTTAAATGCAAATGATTTTTATGAAACTTATGGAGAAGGTTTGAATTTCACAGGTACTTTAAAAGATAGTGATGGAAACCCACTTATAGGTATGCATATTAGTCTTAATTTAACTAGACTTTCAGATAATCAGAGTAAAGTTTATTGGGCTACAACAGATATTTATGGAGAATATAGTTTACAGATTAACCTTTATCCTGGAGATTATACTACTGAAAGTTCATTTTATGGATTTAACAATACCAAATATAGTTACCCTGCAGCAGATAGTATAATTAATTCAATGATAGTTTATAGTCTTAATGAAACTACTAATGATAATTATGTTAGCCTTAATAGCATATTAACTACAGCTTCATTTTTAAAAAATTATATTGTCGTTAATGGTACTTTACCTTCAACTATAAATTTAAATAATAAAAATTTTAGTATTGCACAATTTTTAGATTTAATGACAAAAGCAATAATTGAAATAAATAATGGATCTAAAGAGGATATTGAAATTACAAATGTTTCAAATGCGAAAAATTGTAATATTGAAAGTTTAACTGGAACTTTATCAAAAGATGATATTGTTTCTATGGCATCACGAATAGAAAGTTATATTATTAAAAATAATCGTGCAGCAAATTATGATTCTAGTAATGGTATTGGAAAAATTTCCTATGAAAATTATGTAAATATATTTGCTGAAACATTAAGTTATTATAATCAAAATAATGTTCTTCCTTCAAGTATTGCTGTGAATACAAATATTATGAAAAAAGGAGGAGTTACAGAGGTTATAAAAACAAGCTCTGGTTCATATACTTTAACTACTCTTCTTTGGGGAACTGGTGGGGATTTAACTAAAAATAGTGTTTTAATGAATAATATTGAATCTACTAGTTTAACTACTCAAGTATTAGATGCAAGTAAAAATGGTACTGTTTTACTTACTTTTGGAAATGGAAATGGAAAAACAGTGTTTATTAATGCAGGTGTTCATGGAAATGAATTATCATCTATTGCTGCTACTTTTAAACTTATTAATATTCTTGCTAATCTAGATCAAAGTAAAATTAATGGTACAATATATGTAGTTTGTGATTTATGTCCAGCTAGGGCAGCTACCAGTACTCGATATTTTAATGGTGTTAATTTAAATAGTGTAGCTAACGTAGATGGAACTGTAAGTAATAACCTTATTAAAATTGCTAAAAGTTTAGGTACTAATATTTTTGGAGATTTCCATTGCACTCAACCTGGAGGAAATCCTGGTGCAAATACTGTTTTTGGTACTTATAAACCAACTAGTGAAAGTGCAACTATAGCTTCTTATATTGCTAGTAAATGTAGTGTTTCTAAAATCATTTACAGTTATGCCGGTAGTGAATATGAAGGTGCTGTTGAAGATGTTTGTAATCTTAATAGTATTCCTGCAGTAACTTGTGAAGTTTTAACTTCTCATGGAACTATCGCAAGTGGAACTGTTAACAAGTCTTTTAATATGATGAATGCTTTATTGAATTATGCTGGAATCAATATTTAAAAATTAGTAATAAAAATTAATATTTAAAAAAAAGGAAGGTTAAAATTTTTTAAACCTTCTATAAAAAATTTTATTCTTTTTATTTATCAAAAAAAAATATTTGAATTATATTTAATGTAAACAACTTCTTGCAACTTCCCGTACTACGAAGTTTGTATCATCTTTAGATATTTTAAATAGTAAATCATGATTATTAATTTTTTTAACAGCAGCCGCTCGCACTTCAAAATTTTCATCATTTACTGCAATATCTTCCATTAATAAACGATTATTAGATTTTTCAACACAATCTTTTCGAATTTCCCAATTTATATCATTTTTAGCTAATTTATCGAAAATTTGTGAATTGGTAATCTTTTCTAAAGCAGCTTTTCTTATAACCCAATGTTCATCATTTAATGCTATTTTTTCTATAACTTTTTCATATGGAATTTTATCTAATGCTGCTTTTCTAACCTTGTAATTTTTGTCTAAAAAAGCAATGTTTTCAATTATAGTTGGATCTTCAATTTTTTCTAGTGCAGCTCGTCGTACCCACCAATGATCATCATTTAATGCTACATATTGAATTACTTTTTGGTCTTTTATTTTTTCTAGTGTACTTCTTCTTACATCTGGATTGTCATTGTATAAAACTATGTTTTTGAGTATTTTAGGATTATCAATTTTCTGTAATGCTTGTTGTCTTAAATCAATATTTTTATCATTTAATGCTATAGTTTCTAGAAAATCTTGATTTTCAATTTTTTTTAAGGCTTCGCTTCTAACTAACCAATTTTCATCAGTTAAGGCTATTTTTTGAAGGAGTTTTATATCATCCGTAGTTTTTATAGCATTTTGTCTTTCTGACCAATTTTCGCTATATACTCCTTTATGAAAAGTTTTGTCAATAATTCCCATAGATGAAAAAACCCCTTTTTATTTGTTATTTTAATATTATTATCTTTTAGTTTATAAATAAATTTTTTTTTAAGACTTTCTATTTAAAACAAAATCTGCAATTAAACTAAGTGAAGTTTTAGCTTCAGAATCAGGCAATATTTTTAGTATTTCCTTAGCTTTATTAACATTTAATTGAGCAACATCATGAGCATATTGAATAGTACCATATTTTTTAAAAATATTAATAGCTTCATCTACTTCATCTTGTGTTGAATTAGTATTTTTAAGAATTTCAATTAATCTTTCAGAATCATCATCATCTGCTTTATCTAAAGCTTTAACAACCATCAAAGTCATTTTACCCTCAGCAATATCACTACCAATAGGTTTACCTAAAGACTCTTCATCACTAACAACATCTAAATAATCATCCTGAATTTGGAAAGCAAGACCAATAAGTTTACCATAATCATACATAGCATTTATAACTTCTTCATCAGCTCCACCCATAATCGCACCAGATTTAGTGGCAGTAGCAATTAAAGCACCAGTCTTTTTAAAAATCATATCTAAATATGCATCTTCTTTAACTGTGAAATCCCCTTCAAAACTCATATCACTAGCTTGGCCCTCACAAATTTTAACACAAGAATCAGCTACTGTAGCTAAGGTCTTATTAATTTGTTCAAAATTAAGATTCTCACCTTTACTAGTTATAATCATTTCAAAAGCTTTACTAAATAAAGTATCTCCAGCTAAGATTGCTAATGGTTCTCCCCAAACTTTATGAACAGAAGGTTTACCTCTTCTCATATCATCTTTATCCATAATATCATCATGAATAAGTGAAAAAGTATGAATTAATTCAATAGCTGCAGCAGTTTGAACTGTAGAAGATTTGTTTCCACCAACAGCTTCACTAGTAATTAAAGTTAAAGAAGGACGTAACATTTTACCTCCAGCTTTAGTTAAATACTTTGAAGCATCACTTAACTCTTCAGGTACAATGATAGATAAATTTTCATCAATAGAATCTATAACCACTTGTGAATTTTCTTTTAAAATTGATACAACATCAACCATTATAATTTTCCTCCACCTAAATTTATAAAAAAATATCCCAAAAAATTTTAAATAAAAACATTATGAAATGTAAAATAATTACTTAATATAATTTTTAACAAAACTTATATAAAATTCATTCTAAAAGTTTTCTAAAAAAAAGGAGAATAAAAAAATTATTCTCCATTAAAAACTTGTGCTTGTGCATTACGTAAAATATGAACATCTTTACCTATACGATATCCTTCTTCCTCTGCAAGTTCACCATAAGCTGTTAACATAGATAGTTCTCCATGGGCAGGTATTATATGTTTAGGTTTTAGCATTCTTAAAAATTCACGATGATCTTCACGACCAGCATGTCCGGATACATGGGCATTTGAGTATATTCTTGCACCTTTAGTAATTAATCTTGTTTCTAAAATATGACGATTAGCTGCATTAGTTGGATTAGGAATAATAGGTGCAGAAATAATTACATTATCACCTTTCTTTATATTATATGGAGTACGTCCACCAGCTATTCTAGGAAGTAAAGCATCAGGTTCACCTTGATGTCCTGTGGTAACTAATAAATATTTTTCAGGATGATCATCAGCTTTTGCAAGTGCTTTATTAACTGATTTTGGATGACCATAAATATTAGCATTCTTTGGTAAATGTAATAATCCCATTTTTTCTGCTAAACCACAATATCGTTCCATACTTCTACCTAAAAAGAGAATTTCACGATTTCCTTTAGCTGCAATATCTGCAATTGCTTGGATACGTTCAACATGTGATGAAAATGTTGTTATAATCATTCCTTTATCTTCTTCCATTGGACCTTTCATTAAATCTTCTAAAATCACTCTAGGAACTCTTTCAGAATAAGTTTTTACTTGGTCATAATTTTGAGCATTAGTTGTTTCAACTATTAAACATAAAACTCCTTTTCGACCTAATTCTTTTAAACGATTATAATCTGGAGGTGGACTTATTTTTTGATGATTATCAAATTTAAAATCTAAAGCATAGACAATAATTCCTTCAGATGTGTGTAATACTGCAATTACTGCTTGAGGTATACTGTGAGTTGATTGAACAAATTCTAAAGTAATATTTTTAGATAATTGTATCTTACTACCAGGATTTAATGATTTAATTGGATTATGAACTTTAAATTTTCGTTCACCCTTAATAGTATTTTCTATTAATGCTGTAGTAAACGGTGTTCCAATTAAAGGAGCATCATAACGATGCGCAAGTTTTGCTACTGCACCAATATGATCTAAATGACCATGAGTAAAGATAATACCTTTTACTTTACCATCTACATCTTTCATTAATGTATCATCAGGAATTACTCCTCTTTCTATTAAATCTAAACTGTGCATTCTGTCTATATCTGTATCTTCATGTATGTTTATTCTATCTAAGTGAATACCCATATCAAAAATGATGACTTCATCATTTACTTTTACGGCAGTCATATTTTTTCCGACTTCTTCGTATCCACCTATTGCTATAACTTCTACTGTCATAAATTAGTTTCTCCTTGCATAAATTTTTGTGTTAAATCCCCGTTGTTCCAACCATTCTTTAGTTTTGCCTTTAATTATTAATGAAGAATTTTTTAATTCATCTAAATTTTTAGCACCTACTAAAAACATGGCTATTTTCAAAGATTCATTAAATTGATTTATTAAATTAATTAAATTTTCAAGTCCATAATAAGCATTTTTAAGAGCAGGTAATGCCATTCCAACACTATCAGCACCTAAAGCAATAGCTTTAGCTGCATCTAAACCAGAACGAATACCTCCAGAAGATATTACTGGAACATTAACTGTATTTACAACTTCAAAAGTACTTACAGCTGTAGGTATACCCCAATCCCAGAATAACTCTCCAAGATACTTATCTTTTGCACGAAAAGTTTCAACAGCAGCCCAACTAGTACCACCAGCACCTTCCACATCGATGTAGTTCACTCCAGCATTTTCCAATAATGAAGCGTCTTCAGAGCTTAATCCACATCCAGTTTCTTTAACCATAACAGGCACATCTACGAGATCAGTGATTTTACTTATAGAATCTAAAAATCCTTCACTATTAAGATCTCCTTCAGGTTGTATAGATTCTTGTAAAGGATTTAAATGAACAGCTAATATATCTGCATCAAACATTTTAACAGCATCTTCAGCAAGATCTATTTGAGGAGCTCCAATATTTCCTAACAATAATGCATTAGGAGCATATTCTCGAGCAACAGTATAAGTATCATTAAGTTCTGGATGTTCAATTGCTGCTCTTTGACTACCTAATCCTAAACCTATATTTTTTTCTTCTGCAGCTAATGCTAAAATCTTGTTTAATTTTTTAGCTTCTGGATGACCACCAGTAATTGCAGTGAAAAAAAGAGGAGAATCTAATTTTTTACCAAAAGCAGAAGTAGAAATATCAATCTCTTCTTTATTTATTTCAGGTAAAGCTTTATGTAACAATTCTATATCATTAAATCCAGTTGTTTTGTTCTTAAAACTAACATCTTCATTATTACAAATGTTTAGATGTTCTGATTTTCTATTAGATATCATAGATATTCTTCCTTAATTTTTATAATAAACTCATTATGGTTATAATGAAAATTTTTTTTTAATTAATAAATTTTTTCTTTTATATTAATTTCTATTTTTTCTATTATTCTACTTACTCTATTTTTATCAAATTTCCTCACTAAAATTTTTTTTATTAATTTTTTAATTGATTAAAATGATAATGATAAAAGTTAATTTACTAAAAGTATTATTTTTTCGATTTTTGTATTAAACCTTTTTTATATAATTTACTATTAAATTTTTTAATAGTTATATTCTTCTAATTTACTTGTTAATTTAGTACCTATTACTGGCTTTGATTGTAAAGCATTTGCTATAGTTTTTGGAGTATTAGCATTAATTATTTCACTATCAATTCCAAGATTAGCTAATTCTAATAATTCTTTAACTTTACCAACCATACCCCCAGTAACATCAATATTAGTTGTAGATTCTAATTCTTCTATTTGATTTAAATTAGTTAAAACTGATATTAATTTACTATCTTTATGATTTTTTGGGTTTTTTGTGTAAACTCCATTTACATCTGTACCAAGAATTATATTATCTGATTTAAGAATTTTAGCTATGTATTGTAAAATTTGATCTCCTGAAATTATGGCCATTTTTAATTCTTCATCTAACACAATATCCCCATATAAAACTGGAACATACCCTTCTTTAATATATTTTTTAATTAATCCTAAACGAAATTCATATATTCTTTTATCAACTGTTGTTACAAAAGATGAAGGAGGCATGCTAACTACTGGAATATTATGTTTTATTAAACTGTCACAAATTATTGAATTTAATTTTTTTACTTGATTTTGTATTTCTGCAAAACCTAAACGTTTAAATGGATAATCCTCAATTGGGAAGGATTCTCCTATTTTATATTTACTAGCTGGAGGATGACCAAATGATCCAGCACCATGAACTATAATTAAACCATCAGATAAATCAGAATTTAAGTCATCAGAATGTAATGATTCTTCAATTTCACTTGCAATACGCTCAAGATTTTCATAATTTACTTCTGGTTTTGCTAAGTCTTTTTTTGTTAATATACTTCCACCAATTTTTAATATAATCATGAGAACACGGCTTTATGTTTAATTGTAATATATATAATTTATTTTATTAAATAGAATCTTTAGTTAAAACTCCATCTTTAGAGAATTTTATTTTTAAAGTATTATCATATCTATTGATAGCTTTCATAACTTTATCAGGATTATGAGGGCATAAAGCAATTATACTTCCTCCTCCACCTGAACCTGTAATTTTAGAACCTAAAGCACCATTTTTACGTGCTAAATAAATCATTCGAGATAATTCTGAAGTATTTACTCCTAAAGAATCCAATAATCCTTGATTTATATTCATTAATTCCCCTACTTTAGATATATCATTTTTTAAAATTGCTATACGAGCTTCATTGGCTATAAATCCCATATCTTCAATTATAGGGTTAATTATGTTTGGATAAGCATCTTTAAGATTTTTAACATTTTTTACCATTTTTCCAGTATTACCGTATTTTGTGGTAAATCCTATAACAAAATTAGAGTTTATATGATTTGTGAAACTGATTGGTTTTTTCTCTCTAGAAAGATAAATTAAACCACCATAAGTACTCACAATAGTATCTAACGGACTAGCCATACCTTGAACATCTAATTCAACATTATAAGCGTCTTGAGCCAATGATTCTTTTGTAAATGGAATATCATGATAATCAAATAGGGCTGCTAATGTTGCAACAGTAACAGCTGCTGAAGATCCTAAACCTGAACCAATAGGTATATTTATTGATAATAATATTTCAATAGGAGTATGATCATGAAATTTACTTAAAGCATTTAAAATATATCGTATTATCCCAGGTTTCCCATGTTTAAGAGAGTAAGATTCTTTACGAGTATCTAATATTGCTTCAAAGTTTAAATCTTTAGATTTTAAAATTGTATTTTGATTTCTTGATCTTCTAATTTTGACTGTAGCTCTTTTATTTACAGCACCGGCAATAGCAGGTTCACTATATACAACTGAGTGTTCACCAAATAAAATTGTTTTTCCAGGTGCTGAAGCTACAGATTCCATTTTTAATCATCAAATTTTTATTTTTTTTATATATCAATATTTTACTTTATTTTAACATTTTTCCTTTATTTATTTAAATATTGCAGAGCCATAACCTACAACTGAGTTATAATCATGTGTAACATTACCACTAGTAGAATATTTTAATACTTTAGATATACCTTCTCCCTTAATTTTTGAATAATTTATAGCAACCATTGCAGGAGCATAACCACACATTGTAATATTATTAGACTTAACATCTGAAAGTAGTTTTAATGAATCCATATTTTTAATATCTTCAAGTATTAAATTATCTAAATTTTCGGCTATCTTTTGATTATTAAAATGACTTAAATCAGAACTAGCAATAACACGAATATCACGACCAGTAACATCTTGTGCTTTAATTATAGCATCCAAAATATCATCCACAAATGCGGAATCCTGAACCCCCATACAAATAGGTACTATTTTAAAATCTTTAGAAAAATATTGTAAAAAAGGTAACTGGACTTCTATACTATGCTCTTGCATATGGGCCTCAAAATTAGAACTTGCGAACTTAGAATTATTAATTAATTCCTTAGAAAAAATTTCATCTACTGAAACATGTCCTAAAGGAGTAACCCATTCTCCTTCAGAAAAAACACTTAATGGATCTCCTAATCCTGTATGATTAGGACATAAAATGACAAAAGTATCAGGAAAACCATCTAAAGCTAATTCAGCATAAGAATTACTTGCAACAGCACCTGAATACATATAACCTGCATGAGGAACTAATATGCCAGTTAACATGGAATCTTTATATTTAGATCTAGATAGAGTTGGGATTTCTCCAAAACCACTTGATGATTTAAATGCATCCTCAATACTATCTAATAAATATCTCACATTACTTTGATAAAAGCTTCCTGCAACTACAGGTTGTCTAATCATAATAAACATTACTCCGAAAAATAAATTATTTTTTAACCCTAATATTATAATAATATTTATTTTAATAACCTATAACATTTTTTACAAAAAAGGGATAGAAAAATAAAATAAAATATAGTATTATTTTTAATTTTTCTTTCTTTTATCTAGAATTTTAATTCAAAGTCTGCAGCTTCAATATCTAATTCATCTTCCGGACCAATTGTACCTCTTTCTCTTAATAATTGTCTAGCTAATAACCAGTATACAAGAGCAATAGCTTTTCTACCTTTATTGTTTACAGGTACAACAATATCCACATTAGTAAGTAAGTTTTCAGTATCACATAAACCTACAACAGGGATTCCATTTTGTTTAGATTCTAAAACAGCTTGTGCATCTGATCTTGGATCAGTTACAACAATAATTTTTGGTTCTATGAATTTATGATAAGTTGGATTAGTTAAAGTTCCAGGAATAAATCTACCAGGTATAGTTTTACAACCAGTGATTTCTCCGAATTTTTTTACTGGAGCTTGACCATATTGTCTTGTAGCTACTACAAGAATATCATCAGCATCATATTGTGCTAAGAATTTAGCAACTTGACAAATACGTTCATCAGTTTTACGTATATCTAAAACATATAAACCGTCTGATCTTACACGGAAAATATATCTTTCCATATCATGAGTTTTTTGTTGAGTTCCTATATGTAAACCTGCTGCTAAATAATTATCTAATGGTATTAAAAGTTCTGACATTTAATTCACCTTAATATTAATTTTTTTTTTTATTTTTGTAATTTATTTTGTTAATAATTTTTAATTTTGAAATATTTTTAAAATTTTAAATCAGCCATTTCTGGGTCTGGTAATTCTTCTTCAATACGAATAAGTTCGTTTAATTTTGCAATACGTTCTCCACTTATTGCTCCAGTTTTAATTAAAGGAGTTCCAAGTGCAACAGCTAAATGAGCAATAGTTTCATCAGTTGTTTCTCCAGATCTATGAGATACTACAGGAACATAATTGTTTTCTTTTGCTAATTGAACTGTTTTATAAGTTTCAGTTAAAGAACCAATTTGATTTGGTTTGATTATTAAACCATTAGCTGCGCCTTTTTCTATTCCTTCAGCTAAAATTTCTTTATTTGTAACAAATATATCATCACCACAGATAATACATTTATCTCCTACAGCTGAAGTTAATTCAGAAAAGCCATCAAAATCTTTTTCATCAAATGGATCTTCTATAAAGAACATACCATAAGTATCTATGATATCTTTAACATATTCAACTTGTTCACCACTATCTCTACTAATACCATCTTGAGCATAAACATATTTGTTTTCATCTTTATCCCAAAATTCAGAAGCAGCAAAATCTAAAGAGGGTTTAATAGTTATTCCTAATTCATCTCCAACTTCTTCACATGCTTGAGATTGAATTTCTAAAGCATTATCATTTGAAATGTTAGGTATCCATCCACCTTCATCACCTTTACCACCTGTAAAATTACTGTCTTTGGATTGGATTAATTCTTTAAGTCTTTTATGTATTGCAGAGTTAGCAAAAACAGCTTCAGATATATTAGATGCACCTACAGGTACAACTAAAAATTCTTGAATATCAGGAGCATTAGGTCCTGCATGTTCTCCACCATTCATCATGTTTCCTAATGGGTAAGGTAATTTATTAACCATATTTCCACCTAAGAAACGGTATAATGGTAAATTGTATGAATTTGCTGCTGCTTTTGCTGCAGCCATAGATACAGCAACAGTAGTGTTACCACCAATAGATGACATATTATCAGTACCATCTATTTCTTTTAACACATAATCTATATCTGAAATGTCTTCAGCAGCCATACCTATAAGTTCAGATGATATAACATCTTCAACTTCACTAATAATTTGATCTACCCCTCCTTGAGGGAAAGAAACAACTTCTCTAGAACCTGTACTAGCACCTGAAGGTGCAGCAGCTCGACCAAATCCATTCCATGTGAGAATATCTACTTCTACAGTTGGATTTCCTCTACTATCTAATATTTTTCTAACACGGACATCTTCTATAATACTATCCATAAAAAAACACCACATTAATTTTTTTTAAACATTTTTTAATATATTTTTAAAAATTATTATCATGCACCAATTAATATCACATATTATTAATTTATTATGGATTATTAATTTAATTCCATGTTCCTCTTACCATAAAATCTACTTTGAGATTAACTAAAGAATCGTTAATCTTATAAAAAATTAGTAGTTCGATTCATAGATTGCTTATGATAATAATTTTTTTAATTAGTTAAATTTATTTTAAATTTTTATATATACTATTAGTATTGATTTAATACTAAATAAATCTTTACTCATAAATAAGTTATTATAATATGATTTATGATGAAATTTTTTTTTAAAAAATTTATAAAAAAACAAGATTATTAAGTTAAAATGTTATTCTCTAGGTTTAACATCTAAAGGTAAAACATTCTCTTTTAATTCAGCAAGAGCAATATCAATAGGATCATCATCTTCAGTAACTTTCACTAAAGGTTTAGCACCCATAGATAATTGTATAGCTCTAGAACCTAAAAGTCTAGCTTTTTCAAATCTTGTATATTTTTTTGCTGTTGATTTTTTTGTACTTGTTTTTTTAGCAGGCATATCTTAATTACTCCTTTTATTTAAAAAACATTCACAAATAAAAATATAATTTTTATTTAATTGTAAAAGAGTGAATAAAAATAATAAAAAGGTTTCTATTCCCAAGTTTCCACATGAGAAATGAGCATTCTTCTACAACAATATCTGTCAATACCCATATCATCTAGAATAGCTTTTGAATCTTCTCCATCAGCTAATCTACTTTGATATTCATCAAAGTATGCAGAAACGGGTTTTCCACAACTAATACATCGTATAGGTATCATCTTAAATCATCATTTCCTATTTTATTATTATAATTTTTAATTTTCATATATCTTTTTAAAGATCTTTTTAAAACATAAAAAAGTTAATTCATTAATTAAAAATAATGAATTTATCTGTAACTTTTTTGTTTACGAGCTCTTGCCCCAGGACCACCAAATTTCTTTGGTTCAGAACGTCTTGGATCACCAACTAACATTGTTCTGTCATATTGAGTGAATCTTTCTTTAAGATCTACATCATTAGTCCATTGAACTAAACCTTTAGCAATTACCATACGAGCAGCTTCTGCTTGACCCATTACTCCTCCACCTTGTACATGTACATTGATGTCAACAGTATTTATAAGGTCTTCACCAGCTAATTCTAATGGTTCATATAATTTTAAACGTGCTAATTCAGGATCGTAAAGTTCAACTGGAGATTTATTTACTCGTACTCTACCTTTACCTTCTTGAACGGTTCCTCTAGCAATAGCTGTTTTACGTTTACCGCTTGTGTGAACAACTTTTTTCATAGTTACACTCCGTTTATTTATTTTAATTTGTTTTAATTGTAATTTAATACTTTTTATCTAGAAATCTACACCTAAAAGTTCAGAGATTTCTCCTAATTTAATACCCTTTTTAACATGAGTATATTCAGCATCAGGAATAGTTTCAAGGTTTGCATCAGCATATTCTGCAGGAACACCAACAAAAGCTTTTAATCCTTTGTAAGCAACTCGACCTTTAGTTTTTTTAGTAGGTAACATTCCTTTAACAGTTCTTCTGAATATATCTTCTGGTCTTCTAGGATATTTAGGACCTAAATCACGAGGGTTAGATATACTTTTTCTATCTACTCGTTGTTTATATCTTGCATAAGCCCAATCTTTATTACCAGTTAACATAATTTTTTCAGCGTTAAGAACAACTATCTCTTCACCTTCAAGAAGTTTTTTACTAGTTACACTAGCAAGTCTTCCTAAAATATGTCCTTCTCCGTTAATAATCATAATAAACACCTATTATAATATTTTTCATATATTTATTTTTTTTAAATTAATAATTCCTAAATAAGCTTATTGCATAATCTTGACATTAGAACCTTTTGGGTTCTTTTCAACTAAATCTGCAATGGAAATACAATCTCCACCAGCTTTTTCAATTTCAGCTTTAGCAGTTTCAGAAAATTTTAATGCTGCGACAACAACTTTATGATCTAAATTTCCATTAGATAATACTTTTCCTGGAATAACAACTGTATCATTTTCAGAAGTATATCTATTAATGTTTGCAACATTTACTTCTGGTTGATTTCTTGTTGATTTTTCTAATTTAGCTGCCACTGATTTCCATATAGCTACATCTTCATCATAAGATTTTTTTCTTAAGTTATGAGCTAATGCAATAAGGTTAGGATTAGTTTTAATAACATTTCTAGCCATTATTAGCTTCCTCCTTTACTAAATGTAATAAACTCATCTGCTTTATTTGATAAAACATCACAAGCTTTTAATAAAACCTCTTTAGGAGGCATTGATCCATCTGTTTCAATTTTAAATATAAAATTATTTTCTTGATACCCTACATTAATGTATTTTTTGGAAAATTCATTTCCATTTTCATCTTTGACTAGTTGCTTTTCGCAGGCTCTTTCACATGCTTTACATAATGTACATGATTCAATATCAGTAACTTCAATTTTTCCTTTCTTTTTATTAGCTTTAAGGATTTTCTTCGGACATGCTTCGACACAAGCATAATCGATATTTAAATCATCATTAAATGTAATTTCAGGATATTGTTTATAAGCACATACTGTAGTAGGTACCCATTTTGCATGATCTTTCCCAATACCTAATTGAGCGATAGCTTCTAATTCTACATTTTGACCTTCTTTTAATTTTAAAAGAGGTATGGTATCATATACAGGTTTAATTTTTGAGTCAGAAGAAACTAAATCTTTAGAGTAAATAACTCCTGGACCAGATTTATTTAATGTTAAAGATACACTGCATTTAGGACAATGATCTCCACAGTCACAATTATCTGGCATGACTAATCCGTCAACAGCATCTAAATCAGAAACTAATGGAGTTAAACCTAAACGATGAGCTAATACCTCATCAAACATAGCAGAATCGTTTTGAACCATATAAACATCTTCAATTGCCATTTTTGGTACTTCCATCATAGCGATTCTTCTTATTGCATTGACAAAAGGTACTTCCGCATCACGGATGATAAAAGTAATCTCATCATCAGTTTGATTTTTGACTTCAATCTCCATATTAAACCCCTTCTTAAACTCTTCTTCCTCTCTTTCCACCAGGACGTCCGGTACCATCGTGAGGTATAGGAGTTACATCTTCTATTTTTCCTATTTTAACTCCAGCTCTAGCAAAAGCACGAATTGTAGCTTGTGCACCAGGACCTGGACTTCTAGGACCATTTCCACCAGGAGCTCGGACTTTTATATGTAAACCCACAAATCCTTTTTCTTTAGCATCATCAGCAGCACGAGTAGCTGCTTCCATACCTGCAAAAGGAGATGCTTCTTGTCTATCAGAACGTACAACTTTACCACCAGACCATTGAGTAATGGTTTCAGCACCAGTGATATCAGTTACAGTAATAATAGTGTTATTAAATGATGAGTAAATATTAGCTATTCCCCATTTTTCATTTTTTGCCATAATTTATCAACCCTTGAATATTATTCTGTTTGTTCTTCCACTTTGTTTTGAGTTTTATTATAATCTTCAATTTGTTTTGCAACAGGAGATGATCTATAAAATCCTATAAGATCTTCTTCTCCTTTTTGAACTACATAACTTGGAGAATCAATCTTTTTATTATTCAATGTAATATGACCATGAACAATAAACATTCTTGCTTCTTTAGCAGTTCTAGCTAAACCTTTTTGATAAACCACAGTTTGTAATCTTCTTCTAAAAATATCTTCCACAGTTAAATTAAGAATATCTTCTAATTCCGCATTATCTGGTAATACGCCCTCTCGGATTAAATGTCCTAATAATTCTCTTTTTTGAACTTTTATTTCATCTTGAGCGAAACCTAATAAATATCTAGCATCCCGACTATAGTTTCTTACTAGAGTATCAGCTTTCCAAATTTCCTTTTTGTTTTTTAATCCATATTTGGACATAAGTTTGTTTTCTGATTTTATTCTATCAGCATTCCAAGGATGAGGTGGAGTATCATATTTCTTTCTTGCTTTTCTTGGACTTCCCATTATATTATCTCCTTAATAATATTTTAGTAAATATAATTGATTAATAAGAATTAAATAATTAAATTAATTAATCTTAAAATAGTCTTCTTGATAAAGTTACTTTAATCTATGGTAACTTTGCTGGTCTTGTTCTTTTTACACCAACAGAAGATCCATGTCTAAATGTAGCTTTAGTTCTTTGACCTCTAACTGGTAATCCAGCTTCATGTCTTCGACCTTTGTAACTTCTAGTTTTCTTCATTCTGTTTAAATCATCTCTTAAAGTCATGTCAAGATCTGATTCAATTAAATGAGTAGTTTTACCAGTAGCATAATCTCGTCTTCTGTTTAACATCCAATCTGGAATTTCAGATTCCATAGGATTTTCTAAAATATCTTCTATTTTTTTAACATCTTCATCAGGCATGTAACCTATTTTTTGATTAAGATCTAAACCTAAGATAAGACAAATGGAACGGGATAAAGATAATCCAACACCTTTAATATCAGTTAAAGCATATTCGGCAGTTTTATTACCGTCTACATCCTTTCTTGAAATACGCACTAAGTGCTTAAAATCGTCTTCCATAAAATTAACCTCCGCTTAGTAGAGCGAACTCGCGAGACGTAGCGAATTCGAATGTTTCAATAAGAATTTTAAAAAATTCTTTTAAAACACAGTTTTTCAACAGTTTTTAAAACTTAACTAAAAAAAGTACATTAGTTAAGAGTGCAAAATTATATCAGATTTATAATAAGATTTATAATCCATAATAAAAAATAATTGATTAGATTATAAAAATAATAAATACTAATAAACGCCGAGACTGGGATTTGAACCCAGGAGGGGAAAATCCCCACGAGATTTCCAGTCTCGCGCCTTACCAGGCTAGACTATCTCGGCATGGTATAATAAATAGTATAAACCTATATACACAGGATTAATTACTAATAATAAATATTGTTAAAATTTATTTTTAGATAATAAAAAAAATAGTTTAATTAAAAAATATATTTATTTATGTAAAAATAAACATAATCGACTATCATAATTACCTGATAAAAAAATATTGTATTTTATCATATTTAAATGTTTTGATTAAAAATTTATTGGCTCTGTCAAAAATTTAGTTGA
>NZ_DAZC01000034.1:0-5265 GCF_002508845.1 Methanobrevibacter sp. UBA417 | reverse complement strand
TAATCTATCCATATTACTATGACAGAGTTTCAATAGATAAATCTTTCACAATTCAACATGCTGGAGTAAAATTTGAAGAGGTAACAAATGAAGAATATACTTATGGTCCTTATCATGAATACATATTTTATCCTTTGATATTTGATAAAAAATTGAATAAAACTTCAGAATGTATGGCAGTTACAGCAGCAGCAGTACTCATTAAAAAATCTATTTATAAAAAATTAAATGGACTTTCTAATGACTTTTTTTATGGTTATGAAGATGTTGATTTCATGTTGAATCTGAATCAAAAAGGATATAAAATATTATACTGTGGTTCTGCATTACTATTCCATCATGAAAGCAGCACAAGAAATAATGAAGGCAATTATGATGAAATAAACCTTAAAAATATTAAAACTTTAATGAAAAAATGGGATAATTACCTTTTTAAAAGTATTCTTAATGATAAAATTACCCAAAAAAAATTTTTCACAGATAAAAAACTTAAAATAAGTTTTATAAAAGAAGGAAATAGTCAAAAAATCACAAATGGAATAATTAATGGAAATGAAGATTATACTCTTATATCAAATTTATCAAAAGAATTTAATGATATGAATTATAATATTGATTTAATTTCAAATATTGAAGATAATAACTTTGGAAAAGATGTAGATATAATTTTATCCTTTGATTTAAGATATGATATAGAAAATATAATCTCTAGAAACAATATTATTAAAATTATACAATTAAATAATAATTATAATTCAATAGATAAAGATAAAAAATCTAACATTCCAAAATATGATATAATTTTAACTAAAAATGAGCAAGATTCTAAAGAAATAAAAGAAGATTTAAACATAAAAAATGTTTTTTATTTAAATGAAAGCAAAATTCCTAAAAATTATTATTTTACTGCAGAAAAATTATTATATACAATATCAAAAGTATACAATTTATAATTTCTAAACTTTTTTAAGAATTTTTTTTATTTTATTTTTAATTTTATTAGTATTATTTTTTTTATTCAAAGAAATATTAGATTGAGGATTTTTAATATTATCGCTAATTTCCTTTAAGTTACTAAATGCTTCTTCTAACTTATCATCTCTTAATTTTTCCATAACATTTCTAAATAATTCAAAATTAGGATTAATATTTAAATCAATTACATTTAATTCTTTAAATAATGGTTGGGATTGTTTAAGTAATTGATATTTTTCATTATCCGTAAGTTCACTATTAATTATATTATCTATCCAACTACCTAAGTGCATACTAAACAACAAATCATAATATTTACAACCAGCATTGTTTTTAAGGATATTCTTAGTGTAAAAATATCCATCTAATAATTTACTTATATAATGGAAACTTTTTGAATAACTTGTAGAAGAATTATCACTTTCTCTTATTCTAAAACAGTAAACATAATCTGGTAAAAAAGTAATTTTCTTAGCATTTAAAAAGGTTTCTATCATAAAAGCTAAGTCTTCAGCAAACATTTTTTCTGGAAAATAAATATTGTTTTTTCTAATTAATTTTTCTGGAAAAATCATTCTCCAAATGTTATTTATAGTTATAAAATTAGTATTTTCATCCAATGAACTTATACTCAATTCTTCTGTTACCCATTCATCAGAAACCCAATCTGCAATTCCAAAAGTTTTAAATCTACCAATCACAATTGAATCTTGACTTCCATTAATTTTTTGATATAATAATTTCAAAGAATCCTTAGGGTAACGATCATCATGATCCATAAACATTAAATATTCTCCATTTGCTTTATTTATCCCAATATTTCTAGCATTCCCTGGAGCACCTGCTTTTTCACTTAATTTATAAGATAAAATATTATTATATTTTTCAACATATTTTTTAATGATATTTGGAGTATTATCTGTTGAAAAATCATCTATAAGAATTAATTCAATATTTTCAAACCCAATACTTTGGTTTTGAACAGATTTTATAGTTTCATCTAAAAATTTTTCAGAATTGAAAGTAGGTATTATAACACTAATTTTATATTTCATAATTTTACTATTGATTAAATTATATATTAATTTAATTAATCAAAATTAAAAAGAGGTTTTTAAAAATTTTTAATCACATTTAAAAAAATTTTATTAATAAAAAAAGTAATATAACTATTCATAATAAATATTTTATTTAAATTAAATTCTTTTATAAAGGGATATTAAATCATGTATGAAGAAATTTATAAAACTTATAAAAATACCGTAGAAGATCATATTCATAGAAATTTATTCATGGATATTGATGCTAATCCGGATAATGAATTAATTAATGATATTAAGAATAATAAGATTGTTATTTATACAGCATTTACTGGGGATTATGATACTTTAAAAGAACCTAAATTTATTGATGAAAATTGTGATTATGTATGTTTCACAGATAATCCAAATGTTGAGTCTGATTTATATAAAATTATACCTATGGAAGATTCTAATTTAGATAATAATCGTAAAGCAAAACAGTACAAAGTTTTACCTCATAAATATCTTTCTAATTATAAGTATAGTTTTTGGTTAGATGGAACTTTTGAAATTAAAAGCAGTTTAAGAGAATATATTTACAAGTATATAAAAAACCCAATGCTTTGTGTGGTACATACAGAACGGGACTGTATTTATGATGAATTAGTTGCTTCTTATAATATTGCTAGATACCCTAAAGCTATTATGAATAAACAAGTAAATCATTATAGGGATGAAGGTTTTCCTAAACATTATGGCCTTGGAGTTATGGGCTCTATATTCAGACAACATAATAATCCTAAGGTTTCAAAATTAATGGACGATTGGTGGAATGAAATAATAAAATATACAAATCAAGACCAATTAAGTTTTGCATATGTAGCTTGGAAAAATAATTTCCATCCTTCTGTTAGTCCTGTTTATTATTGGGATAATGAATTTTGGAGTAAAACAAGTGGGGAAAAATATCATCATAAATTTGAATCACCTAACCCCTTATCTAGTGATAATTTAATAAATTATATTGAAAATAATATGAAAGAGGAAATGACTCTTAAAAAAGAGGAGATATATTTATTATTAAATGATATTGATACTTTAAAAGTTCAATTACATGATCAAGAAATAATGAATTCAAGAGCTAAGAAAGAGATTAATACTATGATTAATTCAAACTCTTGGAAAGTTACTAAACCTTTACGAAGTATAAGTCATAAAATTAAAAAATAAACTTTTGAGTAAGTAATGTGGTTTTTTAAAATGGTTAATGAAAAATGTTCTAAAGATTTAATTATTTCATATTTTTTCCCAGAATATGTTGATACTGGTGGATTTGTAGTAGCTAAACGTATAATTGAAAATGGAAAAAAGGTGGATGTAATCCAAAATCATATTGAAAATGTTGCATTAGATAACTCTTTAAATGATTTAATTAATGAATATGTTGAAGATAAAATAGTTTTACATGCATATGATGCTGAAAAATGGGAATGGAGTGTAATAAAGCCTTTTATTGAAGAAGGTATGGTGGAGTTAAACAATCAAAAATCTAAAAAGGGTGTTTATAAATCAATATATTCCAGAGCCATGCCTACACCGGCTCATTTTTTAGCTTTTGAATATAAAACACAAAATCCTGATACTAAATGGACTGCTGAATTTTCTGATCCTGTTTTGTTTGATAATTATGGTAAAGAAAGAAATACTAAGTTAAAGGATGAAAAATACATAAAAAAAGTCAATTCAATTATTTCACAGGATGTAAATTTAAAGGAAATGAATCTTAATAGTGCTCTTGATTCTAATTTAACTTCTATTGAATTTTTATGTGAATTATTGCCTTTTTTATTTGCTGATAAAATTATTTTTACAAATGAAAATCAAAAAAAGCTCATGATAAATAAATTTCTTTTAAAAAATAAAGGAAATTTTAAAAATTTCAAACAGTTCATTGATAATAAAAGTTTAATAAAACCACAACCTATTTTAAAGAAAAGTGCTTATGAATCTATTCAAAGTAAGTATAAAATAGATAATAATTATATAAATTTTGCATATTTTGGACTTTTTTACGGTAATAGAAATTTTGAGGATGTTTTTTATGCTTTTGAAAATATTTCTCCATTTTTTAAAAGTAAATGTAAATTACATATTTTTACATCTCAGACCGAGTTTGTTAAAAGAGCAACTTCAGATTTAAAGATAAAAGATAATATTATTATTAATAAAAGCCGTTCATTTTTAGATTTTTTAAATCTTACAACTAAATTTGATGTATTAATAGTCACTGATGCTAATACAGAAGATTATTTTGAAATTAATCCATATTTACCTTCAAAATTATCTGATTATATTGGAAGTGGGAGTGATATTTGGGGAATTTGTGAGTTGGGTAGTATATTAGATTCAAATGAAATAATTAAGTATAAATCTCGATTAGGAGATTATATATCTTCTAAAGTTGTTGTTAACAAAATAATCCAAGAAAAATTAAATTGCAATGAAAATGGAGAAGAATTTAATAATCCCAATTTGACCGAAGTAAATACTCAAGAACAGAATGATATATTAAAATCTAATTTAAATGAAGTAATTAATTACTTAAAAAAGAGAAATATTGGTTTAACCGATGATTTAAATAATGTTATTAATTTAAATCACGAAAAACAATTTTATATTAATAAATTAGAAAATGATTTAAAATCTTCTAAAGTTCAATTAAATGATCAACAGGTAATGAACTTAAAATCCACTGAAGAAATTGATAAAATGGTTAATTCTTCTTCATGGAAACTTACTAAACCTTTAAGAAGTATAGGTCAAAAAATTAGGAAATAAATTTTTTTACAAATGGAGTATAAATAATGAGTGTGCCATCTTTCAAAACTTTTTTAATTAAATCTAAATTCAATTACAATAAGGCTTCCTTGTATAAAGAAGCTTATTCTAAAATTTTAGATGAAAATTTATTTAATGAAGAATTTTATATCGAAAAATATCCTAATATAAAAAATTCAGGAATTAATCCTTTGTTACATTACTTATTTTATGGATATAAAGAACATAAAATTCCAGCATTAAATTTTGATAGTAATATCTATTTAGATAAATATCCCTCTGTAAAACAACTAAATATTAACCCTTTGGTTCATTATGTGATGTATGGTAAAAAAGAAGGGAAAAAATCATTTTTATCTCCAGCATTAAATTTTTATAATAAATTATTCGAAATTAATTCTTTATTCTTAAATAATTATGTTTTTGAGGT
>NZ_DAZC01000008.1:533-44920 GCF_002508845.1 Methanobrevibacter sp. UBA417 | reverse complement strand
ACTAAAATAATTATTAATTAAAAATAAAACATTAAGGATAGTAATTTAAATGCCTGATGAGAAAGAAAATGAAGAAGTTAAAATAGAAACTAAAGGAAAAATTAAAGTAAATGATGATTTTGAATTTGAAGAAAAAAATCCTATTCTTGCAGCAGTATTATCCATAATCCCTGGTTTTGGTCAAATATACAATGGTGAAAAAGGTAAAGGTGCAGTAATATTATTAATATTCATTTTTATAGGTTTTTGCTTAGCTTACAGTGTATATCCAATAGTATTAAATATATTAATATGGATTTACAGTATTGTTGATGCTTTCATTACTGCAAGAAAAATTAATAAAGAAAAAATTGTATATGATTAAAAATTATTATAAATTACTAATTTTATTAATTTTATAAAAAATAGATTAAACTTAAAAGAAATAATCAACAATTAATAAGTTATATGAAATATAAAATTTTAGAAAAACCTAATTGTGAAGAAGCATATGACTTAGTTAAAGAGGGTTTATGTAAAAAAGCTATGATTACCCTTTTTAGTTGTTGTAAAATAATTTATGAAGGTCGTGCTCTGAGTCAATTAGATTTTGGAGAACGTTTAATAATCATTAAACCTGACGGATCATTTCTAGTTCATCAAGAAAAAAAGGTTGAACCTGTTAATTGGCAACCTCCTAAATCCAGAACAAAGGTAAATGTCCATGATAATGAACTTTTTTTAGAAAGTTATCGTAGAACCCCTAAAGAACGATTAGAAGTTGAAGTAAAAAAAACTTTATTTGCAAGTTATTCTGTAGCTAAAGACTATGCAGAAATTGAACTTGCTGGTTATGAAAAAGATATGGGCGATATGATAATGAAAAAACCTTACTTAATAGAAGAAGGTTTTAAACCTACAGCAAGAGAATATAGTACAGAACATGGATTCATTGACATATTAGGTAAAGATTATGATGGAAACTTAATGGTTTTAGAATTAAAAGCTAGAAAAGCTGGAACTAATGCCGTGAAACAAATCAAAAGATACTTGAGTGATTTTGAAAATCCTGAAAATGATTATCTGAAAGATTTAGGAGCAGAGAAACAAAAAATCCGTGGCTTACTTGTTGCACCTAGTATTAATGAGGATGCAAAAGAATTATCTGAAAAAGAAGGGATAGAATTCGTAAGTGTTACCCCTCCAAAAGAATTGAAAAATGATAAAAAAGTAACATTAGACATATTTAAATAAAAAAAATGGAATGTGAGACATAAAAATGATATTAGATTCTTATTCAATGATATTATTAGCAATGGCATTAGGTACTGATAGTTTCAGTGTGTCATTAACTAAAGGTTTTTCCCAAAAAGGTTTAACAAAATCACAAATTTTATGGTATGCTATATTCTTCGGTGGTTCAGAAGCACTTATGGCATTAATTGGGTACTTTTTTGGTAATCAATTAAGTGGATTTGTATCAAATGTGGCAACATGGATAGGATTTATACTTCTTTTACTTATAGGTTTAAATATGATTCGTGACGGATTAAAAAATGACGAAGAAACCGTTGATGAGTTTAGTTTTAAAGAAGTTACATTATTATCAATAGCTACTAGTATCGATGCATTTGCTGTTGGTTTAACATTTGCATTATTACATATAAATTATTGGATTCCTATATTATTAATAGGATCTGTAGCTTTTATATTCACTATAATTGGTGCATTAATTGGTAAAAAATTAGGTGATTACCTCGGAGATAAATTCTTAATTATTGGAGGTATAATTTTAATTATTATCGGTTTAAAAATATTATTAGGAATATAAAAAATTTGTATTCCTAATTATTTCTTTTGTTCTTTATTTTTTAATTCTTCAATTTCATTTAAATGATATTCTAAAGTGTATGGTGTGGCTGGTTGAACTTGAAGACCTTCATGTGCCATTTCAAGTTTATAAACTAGGAAATCTTTTGTTTCTAAGCTTAAAAATTTATTATTATCTTCTAGTTTTAAATTATCTAATTCTTCTAAAATTTGTTTATATTCTTTTTCTTCTAAATTTATTAATTCTTCAGCAGATAATTTTTGTAAATCTTCATTTAATTGTAATCCTATACCAATCATACCATTAACTTTTTTTCCTTCCCATTCAAATTCTGCTTTTCTTATTTGTTCCATTTGTGAAAGTACATGTTTTTTAGTTGGTTCGGATGCAGGTAATTGTGAGGAAGTTCCGGTTACATTTAATTTGTAATCATGTTTCCAGTCACCTACACGGTATATTGTGTAATTATCATTTCCAAAAATTATTTCTTTTCCTATATTTTCTTTTACCATTTTATTATTTCTCCAAAAATATGATATTTATTAAATTATTTAAAATTGTTTAATAAAAGAATTCGGGTTCTTTTCTTTCACTACATTTTTTAGCAAATAGTTTTGATGCTGGAACAAACATGAGTTTATTAAATTCTCTTGCATCTTCTGGACATGCATATATACATGCAGTACATGTAATACATTTACTTCCATCTGTTGATTTTGGATTTTCTATATCGATTGCTTTTGTAGGGCATAGAGTAGCACATGTTCCACATTCAGTACAATTTTTATTAGATGTTGGTTTAAGAGGAACACCTTGAATTTCTCGATATGGTTTGTTTCCAGGAACTGTGATTTCTTTAAAGTTTTCTTTATTGTTTGTGTAATCTTCTATTTTTTCAATAGTTTTAGTTGTGAATTCATTAATTTTTTCTAAATCTTTTGAATCTGGTCTATTTTTAGCAGTTTCAGGGAATATTGAATGTTGTGCTACAAATGCTCCAGCAGTTATTGTTTTGAATCCATTTTTATCTAAGATTTCTTTCAATTCAAGAAGAGCATCATCGTAATCTCTGTTTCCATAAACAACAACGGGGATTGCTAAGGTATTATTTCCTTTTAAGTTTTCTAAATCTACTTTTACTATTTGTGGGATTCTACCACTAAATACAGGTAACCCTATAATTAGAAGTTCATCTTCTTGAAATTCTTGAAGAATTATTTTATTGTGTTCTTTTAATAGATCATAACAATCTTTTTCACCATCGAATTTGGAGGATATTTCTTTTACAACTTTTTTAGTTGTGCTTCCTGGACTAAAAAATACTTCTGAAACTTTAAACATTTTTTTAACTTCCTTGAAAATTTTTTTAAAATTAATAATTAGTTTTATTTATATAATTCTTATTAAATACTTTTTGATAAAACTTTAAAAAAATATTTTAAAAACTATTAAATATTAGTATTCATAAAAAAATATTTATATTATAAATTAGTGGAGGTTTGAAGTTTTGGTTAAATATTGTCCAAAATGTGGGAATGCAAGTTATGATAGTGCACCTAAATGTGGAAATTGTGGGTATGACTTCACAAAATCAACTAATAAAAAAGAATCTGTAAAACAAAGTAGCTTTAAAGACCAAATAATGGGTAGTTTTAAAGATTTAAGTGATTCTAAAAATGGCAAAAAAGAAGAACCTAAATCTTCTAATTTTAATAAACCATCTTTTAATATTAAAAAATTTGATTTAAGTGGTTATGATTTAAGCCAAGATAATATAAAAAAAGAAGAACCTAAAAATATTCATCCAGATTCTTATTTTATGAGTGATAAGGAAAAATATGAACGATTTAAGGCTAGTAAAGATCAAGAAGTAAGTTATACAACTGTTAAAAATACACAAAAAGAAGTAAAGAAAACACAAAAGCCAAAATCAGTTAAAACTAAAGTTCCCGAAGAACCTGATGTTTTTAAAGATATTAAAGATGTTTTTAAAAGTAATAATGAACCTAAAAAAGATTCCAGCCTTAATTTCTTAAATAAAATTAGTAGACGGAACATTGCAATATTTGTTATTGTGATAGCATTGCTTGCAATAATTATTGCAGCTGTTGGTTCAACAATGTTTACTAGTGAAGAAACACATATGGGTCCAGGAAATTATAGTAGTGATAAAGTATCATTTAGTTATCCTACTAGCTGGTCACAGTATAATAGTACTAGTGGAGACTCAGATCAAGGAGAAGTTGCTTTCCGTACACCTGATAAAACGGTGATTGGATTTAGTTGTATTAATAATAGTGATATAACACTTAATGATGTTAAAAATAGTATTAATCAAACTGCGAAATCTTTAGATGGGAAAATCATTAGTGTGAATAATATAACTATTGATGGTGTAAATGCAACTGATATATCAATAAATACTACTGGACATGGTTATTCAAGATATATATCTGTTATTCATGACGATACTTATTATAATTGGGTAATCAACAATGGTAAAAGTGATAATCCATATTTAAATGCAACAAATACATCTGCAATCAATAAGATGATAAATAGTATTCATTTTACTGATTAAACAAAATTTTTCATCTAAAATTTTTTTACTTTTTTTAAATTTTTTTTTAATTCAAATATTATTGGAGCCATTTTAATGAACATTTTAAAAGTAGCATTATGTCAAATAAATGTAATAGATAATAAAGAAGCAAATATTAAAGAAGCAGAAACTTATATAAAAATAGCTAGAGATAAAGGGGCTGAATTAGCAATATTGCCTGAAATGTTTAATTGTCCTTATGAAAATAGTAAATTTAGAAAATATTCTGAAATAGCTGAAGATAGTATTACATTACAACACATTCAAAAATTAGCTAAGGAATTAAAAATTTATATATTGGCTGGAAGTATTCCTGAAAAAGAGATTAATGAAGATGGTAGTGAATCAATATATAATACTAGCTTTTTTTATGATAATAATGGGAAATTAATTGGGAAACATAGAAAAATGCACTTATTTGACATTGATGTTAAAGGAAAAATTAGATTTAAAGAATCTGATACATTGACTGCTGGTGATGATTTTACACTTGTAGATACTAAATGGGGAAAGATAGGTTTAGGAATATGTTATGATATTAGATTCCCCGAACTAGCTAGAATACTTACACAGAAAGGTGCTCGTATACTGATTTATCCAGGGGCTTTTAATTTAACTACTGGGCCAAGTCATTGGGAAACATTATTTAAGGCACGAGCTTTAGATAATCAAGTTTATTGTATTGGTGTTTCACCTGCATTAAATCAAAAAGGAGAATATAATGCATTTGGACATAGTATTATATGTGATCCTTGGGGAGATATTGTAGCTGAAGCTAAATATGATGAAAAATTAATTACTGAAATATTGGATTTAGATTTAATTGATAATGTTCGAAAAGATATTCCTGTACTTGCAAATAGAAGAACAGATCTTTATCAAATAAATGAAGTGAAAAAGGAATAAATCTTCTTTATTTTAACTTTTTTTTAATTTTATTATTTTATAAATTTAATTTATTATTTTCTGTTATTAATTCTCCTTCTGAACCATATTGTTTTAAATCTTTATTACAATGTATATAAGAGTATATCCAACTTATACTTGCCCCAATAAGTTTACCTGATACTAATCCTATAAGTAAAATTGTAAAATTCACTTTAAATGATAATACTAAAATTAGTACAATACTTATGGGGAAGATTATTTCTTGTAATATTGCTGTAAATAAACTTGTTGGTCCTTTACCTATTCCTTGGAAGTATCCACTACATATACTGCCAATTGGTTGAGATAAAAAGAATATTATCATTACCCGTAACATTAACGTTATTTGTGGTATTAATTGTGCTGTTTGTGGAGAATAACTGAATAATAATGCTATTTGTGGTGCAAATATAAAAATTAGAATACCTATGCTTAATCCTATTAATATTCCTAGTTTAGTTCCATATTGAAATACTTTTTTGATTCTTAAAAATTTTTTTCCACCATAAGATGCTCCTTCTACTGTAACTAATGCTAATTTTAATCCTACTGCTGGCACTATACCAAATAATATTACTCTCATTCCAGCAGTATAAGCTGCTACTGCATTTGTATTAATTATAGTGGAGAGTATTGTATTCATAAATCCTAACTGTATAGATATGCAGAGCATTTCCATACTAGCAGGTATGCCTACCATTAGCAATACATATAATATTTTCTTATTGAGTTTTAAAAATTTTACTTTGATTTTAACATATGCATCTTTTTTTATTAATAACCAGTAAATAAGAACAATACATGGTATTATAGCGGATATAACTGTAGATACAGCTGCTCCTTGAATTCCCATATTTAATTTGAACATGAAAATAGGATCGAGTACTGCATTCATTACACCGGATAATGCCATTATGTATAATGCCCTATTCATATCACCTTCTGCTCTAAGTATTCCAGATAGCATAGCCATAAGCATGACAAATATAGCACCTGAAAATATTATGGTGTTGTATTGAACAGCAATACTTAAAATACTTTTACCACCTATAGATGAAAGTATTGGTTTTTGGAAAACTAATACAATTACTGATATAATTATAGAAATAATTATTGCAAGAATTATTGCCTGAGTTGCAGATTGATCTGCTTTATCTTTATTTTTAGCTCCAATAAAACGAGCTATAAGACTAGTTCCACCAGCAGCCATACCATTAGCAAAACCATTTAAAACTATAAATAATGGAGTAGTGACACCTAATGCTGCAAGAGCTGTTGGTCCAAGAAATGAAATCCAAATTCCATCAATAAGATTGTAAGATTGCATTATAAGCATTCCTAACATCATAGGGATCATCATTGTACGTAATGCTACTTTATAATCCCCAAAAAGTAAATCTAAATTTTTATTTGACATAAAAAATCACGGTTAATAAGAGTTTAAATCATTTAAACTTTTACTAGCTAATTTAGCTAATTCTTCACGAAAAATAGGATTCAAATTATTTATTCCCATTTTTAATTCCCATTCTAAATTATAATTAATAAATTTATTAGAAAGATTTTTCCCCTTTTCTGTTGCAAAAATTTGATTTTTTCTCCGATTATTAGGATTAACTTTTCTTAATATATATCCTTGTTCTTCTAAACTTCGTAAAGAGTTTGCTACTGTTGATTTATTTAATCCAAATGTTTTTACTAAATCTTCTTGGCTTAAACCTTCATTTGCACATATTGACATTATTAATTTTACTTCTCCTAAGAACAAATTTAATTCTTTTAGTTTATTAGACATATAACGTTGTTGGCTTCGTTCAATAAATGATATTTGAGCTATTAATGCTACTTTATCAATATATTCTTTAGGTTCTTTTATTAAAATGTCTTTTTCTGTTATCATTGTTTGTTCCTGAAATTTTTTCTTTATTATTTATTTTGTTTTAAAAATATTTAAAAGTATTGTTACAAAACAGTTTTATGACAAAACTATTAAGTTATAAAAAAAGAAAAGAAAAATTAATTTTTAAAAAAATCTTTATTTTCCTTAATAATTTTTTTCATAGCTTTAACTCGTTTTTTAGGAGTAGAACCTAAATCTTTCTCATCCACATCAACTAAACCATTTTCAACAAGTAGATTAAATTGATAAGGGATAACAGCTTCCTCTGCTTTTTGAATAGATTTATTACAAGCCTTTTTAAAATCTTTATCTTTCTCTTTACGTCTAGCCTTCTTAATTAATTTAATAGATTCTTCAGTACCTAAATCACCAAAGGATCTTATAGCAGCAAGACGAACACCCCAATCTTCATCATCTAAACCTTTAGAAATATCATCAATATTATCGTTAGCTTTTAACTCACCAAGACCACGAACAGCAACCTTACGAACAATAGCGTCATCATCTTCAACAGCTTCAGCAAGACAAGGAATAACCTTTTCATCACCAGTTTGTTTTAAAGCATAAGTAATAAATCTTTTATTTTGACCATTTTCATTATTAAATCGTTCAATAAGTTTATCAACAGCAGATTCACCCATTGTTCCTAAAATTTCTGCAGCTTTAAATCTAACAGGAGAACTTTCATCAGTAGTAGCTTCAATCAAAGGATCAATAGCAACATCATCAGTAACCCCAACTAAACTATTAACCGCTAACTTACGAGTATTAACATCTTCACTAGTTAAGTGTTCTAAAGCTTCATTCATAGATAATTTTTCATCACTCATATATCACACCAAAATTAATTAATAAAAAGTAAATTCAATAATAAAGAAAATAATATAGTTTAATTAAGCTTAATAAGCATTAACTAAATTTAATATAAAAAAATTCACTAATACAATTTTTTATTAAAACTAATATTTAAATTTTTAATAGAAAACTAGTTATAAATATTAAATTAAAAAAAAGATACAAATATAAAAAAATTATAGTTATGAATAAACATGATAAGCAAACAAGAAAAATCTTACAGCAAAAAAGAGATTTATAAAAATCTTCACCCATGGGTTAAAGAATGGTTTGATAAAACATTTACAGATTTTACACCAGCCCAAAAAAAAGCTATAATAGATATTCACCATCATGAAAATGTTTTAATCAGTTCACCAACAGGATCAGGTAAAACATTAACTGCATTTTTAAGTATTATTAGCGAACTTACAACACTTGCAGAAAAAGAAGAATTAGAAGATAAAGTTTATTGTATTTATATAAGCCCTCTAAAAGCATTAGACAATGATATTGAAAAAAATTTAGAAAAACCTTTAGAAGAAATCGAAAAAATTGCAGGAAAACCTTTAGGAATACGTAAAGCTGTACGAACAGGCGATACTAGCCAATATCAAAGACAAAAAATGTTAAAAAAACCACCACATATTCTTATCACAACCCCAGAAACATTATCAATATTACTTGTAGCACCAAAATTTAGACTTAAATTAAGCAATGTTAAATATGTTATAATAGATGAAATCCACTCTTTAGCAGAAAATAAAAGAGGAGTTCATTTATCACTAAGTTTAGAAAGATTACAATTCTTAATTGGAAACTATACCCGAATAGGCCTATCCGCAACAGTATCTCCTTTAACAGAAATTGCAAAATTTTTAGTAGGGTATGAATATGGAGTAGAAAGAAATTGCAAAATAATTGATGTAAACTATTTAAAAGAAATGGATATGGAAGTTTTATGTCCAGTTGATGACATAGTTCTAGCAGATGATGAAGATACACGTTTAGGAATGTATGATTTAGTTGATGAATTAGCAATGCAACATAAAACCACTTTAATATTTACAAACACAAGAAGTGGAACTGAAAGTTTTGTTTATAATCTAAAAAAAATGTATCCTAAACATTATAATAGTAATAATATAATGGCACACCACTCCTCATTATCTAAAGAATCTAGATTAATAACAGAAACTAATCTAAAAGAAGGTAAGTTAAAAGTAGTTGTTTCATCAACAAGTTTAGAATTAGGAATAGATATAGGATACATTGATTTAGTTATATTAATAAATTCACCAAAAAGTGTGTCCCGAGCATTACAACGAATTGGTAGAAGCGGACATGAATTACATGAAAAATCAAAAGGAAGAATAATAGTAACTGATCGTGACGACTTAGTAGAATGTGCAGTACTTCTTAAAAATGCAAAAGAAGGTAGAATAGATAAAATAAAAACACCCGTTAATTGTTTAGATGTTTTAGCACAACACTTGTATGGAATGAGTATCGAAAATATATGTGATATAGATTATACTTATGATATAATCCGTAAAAGTTACTGTTACAAAGATTTATCCCGAGATGACTATGAAGATGTTTTAAGTTATTTAGCTGGAGAATATGTTGAACTTGAAGACCGATACGTTTATGCAAAGATTTGGATAGATTATGATAAAAAAAGATTTGGAAAACGTGGAAAACTTGCAAGAGTATTATACAGTACTAATATTGGAACAATACCAGATCGTTCTGCTGTACAAGTAAAATGTGATGGTGAAGTTGTAGGTAAAGTTGAAGAAGAGTTTATGGAAAAACTTAAAAAAGGAGATACTTTTGTTCTTGGTGGAAGTATTTATCGTTTCAATTATGGTAGGGGAATGACAATAAATGTAACTCCTTCACAAGGACCTCCAACTATTCCTTCATGGTTTAGTGAACAATTACCTTTAGCTTTTGATCTTGCAGTAGATATTCAGAGATTTAGATCTTTAATGGAAGGTAAATTTCAATATAAAAAAAGTAAAACAGAAATTTTAGAGTATATTCATGATTATCTTTATGTAGATGATTTTGCAGCTAATGCAATTTATGAATATTTCCATGAACAGTATGTTTATGCTAAAGTACCTAGTAGTAGAAAAATGTTAATCGAATATTACAAAGGTTTTGGTGGGAAAAAATTTGTTGTTTTCCATAGTTTATTTGGGAGAAAAACAAATGATGCTTTAAGTCGTGCCATTGCATATATTGCAGCTACAGAATACAATAGAGATTTAACAATAAGCATTAGTGATAATGGTTTCTATTTGAGTAGTGATAAAAAAATTAATGCACTTGAATCATTTAAAAAGTTAAATAGTGGAAATATTGATAATGTACTTGAAAAAGCATTGAATAAAACTGAAGTTTTAGCCCATAGATTCAGGGACTGTGCTGGACGTTCATTAATGACACTTCGTAGGTATAAAGGGGATCAGAAATCTGCAGGACGCCAACAAGTACGTGGAAAAATATTATTAAAATTTGTTCAGGAAATGGATAATAATTTCAGTATATTAAAAGAAGCTAGAAGAGAATCTACTGAAGATTATATGGACATTAAAGGTGCTAAGAAAGTTTTAGAATGGATTGAATCTGGTGGAATGGAAGTAGAAACTATAAGTACTTTAATACCTTCACCTTTTGCTTATAATTTAGTGAGTCAGGGATATTTAGATGTTTTAGCCCAAACAGATAAAGCCGAATTTACAAAACGAATGCATCAAGCAGTACTTGATGAAGTTAAAAGTAAACTTAAAGAGGAATATTATTAAAAAATAAAATAAAATAATTATTTTAATAAAAATTAAATATCTAAAAGAATAAACATTACTTTCATGAAGATTTTAGTAGTTTATTATTCAAGAAGCGAACGAACTAAACAAGTGGCAGATAGGATTAGACAAATCTTTCAATGCGATATTGAACGTATCGAAGATGTGGAGAGTAGAGAAGGTCCAAGTAAATTTTTAAAATCAACTTTTGAATCTATTTTAGGCCATAACACAGAAATTAAACCTTCAAAAATAGATCCTCAAGGTTATGATTTAGTTATAATTGGAACACCAGTTTGGGCAGGTACAATGAGTAGCCCCATATTCACATATATGAAACAAAACTTTTTAAAATTTGATCAAGTTGCATTTTTCTGTACTTGTGGAAGTAATGGAGCAGAAAGTACTCTTAAGAATATGGAACGACTTATTAGAAAAGAACCTGTTAGCACTTTATCTTTAACTAAAAAAGAACTAAAAAATAATATGAATGGTAAAATTAACAATTTCATAAGTGAACTAAAATACGAACTAACATGAAAAACATGGATTAAGCTTTATGATAATCGAATATATTGAATTTTGGATACTGTTAAGTATAATATTTTTACTCATAGAAGTATTAACAAGAAAATTATACTTTATAAGCATAACAATAGGAATTATTTCAGTTATAATATTAAACCTCCTAAAATACCCAATCCCCACTCAATTAATAAGTTTATTAATAGTTACAATTATTTGCATAATTATCACAAGACCAATAGCACATAAAATTAAAAAGAGTCATGAAAAAAAATTTGAAGTAAATGAATTAATTGGTGGAGATGCCATTGTTAATGACTACTTAAACAAAAATATTATTGGTACAATTCAATATGAAGGTAAAAATTGGCAAGCAATAAGTAATGAAGAATTATTAGAAGGAAGTTTAGTTACTATAGTTGGAGTAGATGGAAGAAAATTAGTAGTTGAAAAAAAATTATAAAAAAGGAGGCTATTTTTCTTATGAACACTACTTTAGCTAAAAAAATTTGTGAAAAAGCAAAAGAAATTGGTTACGATAAATGTGGAATCATAAAAATTGAAGATATTAATGGTTTTGAAAATCAATTAAATAAACGAATAAAACTTTTTCCAGAAAGTAAGGAAGACTTGAATAAACTAAAACATTATGCGCATCCAGAAAAAGAATTTCCATGGGCCAAAAGTATAATAATATGTGCTTATTCAATAAATAAATTTGAAATTCCAGAGCATTTAAATGGAAAAATTGGAAAGTACTATCTTGTAGATGGTAGACGCAATTGTGAATCTGAACAATATCAAATACAAAAGGAATTTCAAAAATATTTAGATGAAATCGGCATAAAAGCATTAATTGGTGAAGACCATGATTTAACAACTATGCGATGGACAGCATGTAAAGCTGGTATTGGTATTATTCGTAAAAATAACTTTTTTTATACAGAAGATGGATCTTATATTGTTTTAAAATCATGGTTAATAGATAAAGAATTAGAGTATAAATTTAAATCTAATTTAGAACCTTGTCCAGAGAGCTGTAGTTTATGTATTGAAATGTGTCCTACTTCTAGTTTATTAAAAGATTATGCCACAAATAAAATGACTTGTATTAGTGGGATTACTTGTAATCATGAAAATAATTTAATGGACGAACCTTTACGTGAACAATTAGGTGAATGGATTTGTGGATGTGACATATGCCAAGATGTGTGTCCATTTAATCAATGGGAAGGTCATGCAAAATTTCCTAATTTAGAAGATTTTGGTAAAAAAGTAAGTTTAAGTAAAATAGTTGAAATGGATTATTCTAAATTACAATCTATTGTTCAAAATAAATTATGGTATATTCCAGAAGATAAATTATGGAAATTTAAGGTTAATGCTTTAAACAGTATGCTAAATAATTGGCAAAAAAATATGAAAGTAGTGTTGAAATTTCAATTAAAGATTCTAATGAAAATGTTAAAAAAATGGGAAAATTTGTTAAATCCATAATTGATTACTAATATTAAAGATTGAAAAAAAATACAAAAATTTATATTGAATTTTTATTATATTATAAGTAATAAAAAATTTTTTTATAATAATATACTTAAATAATTAATTAAAAATTATTCAGGAGCTAATATGTATGGTGAAATGGAGTGCAGTAATAGTTGGATTTATTTTAGCTATAATAGTTAAATCATATTTTCCACATTATGAATTCATAGGTTTAATCCTTGTTGGATTCTTAGTAGGAATTATGGTTAAAAGAGGATTTTGGAAAGGCATGGTGAATGCTGCTGTAGCTGGTGCTTTAGGAACTATAGTTTCTGCTATAATATTTATATTACTAATTACTACAGGTAGTAGTTTACTATTTGGATTATTTGGAGGTCTTGCAGGATTTACAATATCTGGAGTTAGTAGTTTAGTTGTAGTTTTAGGATATATGATTTATTATATGATTGTTATGGGTATTGCAGGTGGATTTGGAGGATTAATTGCTGGCCGTTCACATGACAGATATTAAAAAATTTAAGTTAAAAGAGGAGTAATTTATGAAAATTTTTGAAAATGGATTTAAATCTTGGTTATTTAGTTATAATTGGATGGGTTTTATAGTAGCTGCAGCATTAACAACACTTATTGCAACATTATCTTATCAAAAATCTTTAGATTGGTTAGCACCATTTTCAGCAATAGGTTTGCTTTATATTGGATATATAAGTAAAAATAAGATTTTAGCTATTATAATGGGTGCTATAGGAGCACTTCCACTTGCTTTTGTTAGTTTTTATGGGGCAATGGGCCCTATTACTATTAAAGGAATGAGTATTCCACAAACAGCAACTATTTTAATAATTCTTGTTTTAATTGTTGGTGGAGTTATAGGATTTGTAGGTGCATTCTTTAACAGTAACCGTCAAAAAGCTATAGAACAACAAAAACAAGACAATCAAAAAAAGTCAAATAAAGAAAAGAAAAAAGAAGAACGTGAAACAAGTAAAAATATTAAAAAATAAACTCTTTCTTAATTTTTTTAAAAAAAATAGGAGCATAATAAAAAAAATATTACACTCCTACTTCTTTAATCCAATATTTTATATAATCTAAAAAAGATTTTATGTTATGACTTTTTCTAAACCGCCTTCAGTTTTAATTGCTTTTTTAATTTCTAAAGCAATTCTACGACCCATACTCATACCTTCACCATATTTAAGATGACTGTAAGATGAACCGTCCATAAATGTGTTTGTTCCCCCATCAGTACGGGCACTTGTTTCGAATACAACAATTTCTAAATCATCATTAACGAGTGTTTGTAAACAGAATGGTCCATTTAAACCTGGTGCTACAAGTTCATGTGCACTTTTTACAAATTTATCTCCTAAGTCAAATGCTTGAGTTAATAATGATTCACGTATTGCAACAGGATGGTTACCAGTTACAACATAACTTGGGGATTTATCAATATCTAATTGATCTTTTGCAGGCATTCTAACAAAACCATCAATACTTGATTCATATCTTGTATCCATTCCCATAATTTCTACTTCATCTTCTAATGCTGAATAGAAATAATGTATACAATAATTACATCCAGCTACATATTCTTCAATGTGTGCTTGATCTACATCTTCGTCTTCAATCCAGCCTCTTTTTTTCATAGCTTCAATTTTTTTATCAAATTCTTCAGGGGAACTTGCTACAAAGTATCCTCTTCCTCCTCTTGCACCTGGGAATTTTACCATAGCTTCTCTATTAATTTGACTTGGATTGTCGTATTTTTGTGGAATACGTATATCCCCATTTTCAAGTAATTTGTGTTCAAGATCTCTTTCTGCTTCCCATCTTAAGATATCACGATTCCCGAACATTGGTACCATGAATTTATCTTCAACATTATCTAAACCAGCATATGCTACAAAAGATCCGTGAGGGATAACAATTGCATTCATATCACGTAATCTTTGTTGAACATCTTCATTGACTATGTCTTTAAATTTATCTACCATTATAAATTCATCTGCTACATCAAATCTTTGATATGGAACTTCACGTCCTTTTTCACAGACTACAGCTGTATGAAAACCTTCTTCTTGCGCACCACGAAGTATATGTAAACTTGTATGACTTCCTAGTGTAGCTATTGTTATATTTTCTTTGTCGTATCCTTTTAAGATATCTAAAATATCATCTTTTTTGATTTTTCCCATTTTCTAATTCTCCATTATTTAGAAATTCATAATATTTTCAATAAAATATTATCAGTAATAATATTTCTTTTTTTTATAAACATATATAATTTATTATTTGATTTTTGTTCCTTAATTTTAGGACAAATTTTATAAATTGTATTGAATAATATATTAATAAGTGTTATAAATTTAAAATAAAATTTAAGTATTTTTCCTATTTTGAAAATAAAAATAACAACTAATTTTAACTAAAACATTAACTAGAGGTGAAAGTAATGATAATAGGTTTAATATCAGATACACATATTTCAAATCGTGCAAGTAAAATTCCTGAAAAAGTATTTGAAACATTTAAAAATGTGGATTTAATTTTACATGCTGGAGATGTAATTGAAGAAAGTGTAATTAAGGAATTAGAAAGTTTAGCACCAGTAATAGCTGTGCAAGGAAATGTTGATATTTTAAATGGTTTAGATTTACCAAAATCAAAAGTTATAACTGCAGGTAAAACAAAAATTGGACTAAACCATGGAGATATTCGCCCAAGAGGAGATACACAACAGTTATATTACTTAGCCAAAGAATTGGATGTAAATATTCTCATAACTGGACATACACATATACCTATGGCAGAAGAAGTAAATGATGTTTTACTTATAAACCCTGGAAGTCCAACTGTTCCACGACTTTCAGATCCTAGTGTGATGATTTTAGAAATAAATGATAATGAAGTAGATTTAGAAGTTATAAAAATAGGTAAACCAGTTTGTTCTAGTTTACAATTTGCACAATCTAAATTAGAAAATAGTAAAAAAATTGATTAAAAGTTTAAGTGGAAGGAAAAAAATGGGAAGTAGATGGCAAGTAGAAAAAAAACATGACCCCTATTATAAAAGAGCTAAAAGTGAAAATTACCGATCTAGAGCATCATATAAATTAAAACAATTAGATAAAAAATATAAAATTATGAAAACTGGTAATACAGTTGTTGATCTTGGTGCTGCACCTGGAGGATGGTCACAAATTGCTCTTGAAAAAGTTGGTGAAGAAGGAATTGTTGTAGGTATTGATTTAAACCATATAAAACCTTTTGAAGAAGAAAATTGTTTCCGTATACGGGGAGATTTCACAAGCCCTGAAATTCAAAATCAGATAATGGACATAATTGATGGGCAAACACAAGTATTAATAAGTGATGCTTCTCCTTCATTATCAGGAATAAGAGATATTGATCATTTAAGAAGTATTGATTTAATTAATACTGTAAGTGATATTGCAGATAATATACTTGCACCTGGTGGGAATATGGTTATGAAAATATTCCAAGGACCTTACTATAAGGAAACTGTTGATAATTTAAAGAAAAAGTTTAAAATTTTAAAGACCACTAAACCTCCTAGCAGTAGGAAGAAAAGTAAAGAAATGTATATTGTAGGTCTTAGATTTAAAAAATAAAATATTATTTTAATTTTTATAAAAATATTAAATTGGTAAATTGATTTAATTTTAAAATTAATTAAAAAAGAGAAATTATTGATTATTCTATAAAAGAACCTTTTCATTTATAGAATAATTATAGATAAATTTAATTTAATAAAAGTGATTCTTATTTTCGTGCAATTGCACATAACCAATCAGTATCTTTGTGAGTAAGTTTATCATTTGATTCTTTAGTGAAAGTTAAAACTTCATTAAAACCAGCTTCAATAAGACTATCACCTAATTCATCTTCAGTGAAAACCTTCATACCCAATAAATTAATATGATCTTCCATAAGTTCTTTATCTTCATTAGATCCACTTGCTTCATTACAAATAAAGATACTTCCACCTTTTTTAAGAACACGTTTAACTTCTTTTAAATCATTAATAAAATCTGGCCAGAAATAAACAGTTTCAAAACCAGTAACAAGATCAAAAGTTTCATCATCATAAGGTAATTCAGATACACTACCTTGATCTATTTCAACTTGACCTTTTTCTATAATATCTTTGTTAAGTTCTTTAGATTTTTCCACACTAACTTCAGAATAATCTAAACCATAAATTTTTCCTTCAGGAGCCATATTAGAAAATCGTTGAACATTAATTCCTCCACCACAACCGATGTCAAGAATAATATCTGAAGATCCAATATCTAAATGAGATACTCCCCATTGAGCTAAACTTTCATGACTTTTATTCATTCTTTCAATCATCTTTTCCCCATATTCTCCTTCTGGTTTTCGGGCATTTTTAATTAATTTTTCATCCATTTTTTGTCAACTCCTTACTATTAATTTTTTTAAAAAAAAAGGAGTAAAAAAACTAAATTAATACTTAGTATTTTTTACTCCTTAAACTATTTTCCACACCAAATATGTAGTAATGTGGATTTAAATGTTTTTATGTATATTTTTTCCTTTTATTGTAAAACTCAATGAGATTACATCATTGGAGGCATTCCGCCCATTTGACTAGGGTCCATACCTGCTGCATCTTGTGGAGATGCTGAAGATGCAATTACATCATCGATTCTTAAAATCATTTCAGCTGCTTCGGAAGCAGATTGAATAGCTTGTTTTTTGACACGTTTTGGTTCAATAACTCCAGCTTCTTTCATATCTGTTACATCACCAGTGAAAACATCTAATCCCATGTATGGGGAAGTTTCATGGGAAGCTCTTAAATCTACTAAGGAATCGATACTGTCTAATCCAGCGTTTTCAGCTAAAGTTTTAGGAACAATTTCTAAACTTTCTGCAAATGCAGTTACAGCTAATTGTTCTCTTCCACTGATAGATTCAGCATAATCTTTTAAGAGTTTGGACATAGCGATTTCTGGTGCTCCTCCTCCAGCAACTACTTCTCCGTCTTCAATGGTAGCTGCTACTACACCTATTGCGTCTTCTACTGCTCTTCCGATTTCGTCAACAACATGTTTGGTACTTCCTCTTACGAGTAAAGTTACTGCTTTAGGTTCTGCACATTCTTCTACGAAGATCATATCTTCTCCAGATACTTTTTGTTCAGTTACTTTTCCTGCTTCACCTAAGTCATCTGCGGATAAGTCATCTAAGTTAGTTACAACGGTTGCACCGGTTGCTCTGGATAATTTTTCAATATCAGATTTTTTAACTCTTCTGACAGCCATGATTCCTTCTTTGGATAAGTAATGTTGTGCTAAATCATCAATACCTTTTTGGCAGAATAATACATTAGCTCCTGCATCGGAGATGTCTTTAACCATGTTTTTGACCATGTTTTCTTCTTGTTCGATGAAAGCTTGCATTTGGTTAGGATCAGTTATTCTGATTTCTGCATCTACTTCAGTTTCTTTTACTTCTAATGCGGAGTTTAATAATGCTATTTTTGCATTTTCTAATTCTGCAGGCATACCTGGGTGTACTCTTTCTTTGTCAATAATGACACCTTGAACGAGTTCAGAATCTTCAACAACTGCTCCATCTTTCTTTTCAATTTTGATGTGATCAGTATCTACTTCTTCACCATCAGCTACTTGTTCTACTGCGGTAACGATGAGTTTTGCTAATGGTTCACGAGCTTTTTCAGTTCCTTTTCCAGTCATTGCAGTCATAGCTACTTTGTTTAACATATCAGTGTCGATTTCTTTAATAGAAATGTCTTCTAAAATTTGTTGTGCTTTTTCTGCTGCTTGTCTGTATCCCATTGCAATGATAGTTGGGTGAATATCCATATCTAATAAGGATTCGGATTTTTTAAGTAATTCTCCTGCTATGATAACTGCAGTAGTGGTTCCATCTCCAACTTCATCTTCTTGTGTTTTAGCTACTTCTACAAGCATTTTAGCTGCAGGATGATCAATATCCATTTCTTTAAGAATGGTTACTCCGTCGTTGGTTACAACGATATCTCCGAGTCCATCTACTAACATTTTATCCATTCCTTTTGGACCTAATGTTGTTCTTACTGTTTCAGCTAAAACTTTTCCAGCTAAAATATTATTTCTTTGAGCATCTTTACCTAATAATCGGTTTGTTCCTTCAGGTAAAATAAAAATTGGTTGTTGTTGTTGTTGTGCCATTAATATTCGCCTCGTATTTTTTTTAATATAATTTCATTGAGTAAATATAATTAAGTAATCTTGTACTTTGAGATTTTTTTATCTTTTTGTAGCAAGATTTTTTTTAAGTTGATTACATAATTAACCTTACACTATTTAATGACTTGTGATAAAATTATTAAATAGTATTTTAAAAATTGTTTGTAATTTTAATTAATTCACAATTTTGGATTATGTAATTAACTATGATTTTTATTTACTTACAATATAACATGGGTTAGAGGTTATATAAATACTTTGTGGTCAGGAGTATAAAAATTTCTAAAGATATATCAACAAATGTATAATAAAATAAAAAAATATTATATAAATGTACAACATAAAATAAAAGTAACAAAAGGTGATTATAATAAAAATAATAGACTTAAGTCATTTGTTAAAGACAAAAATTCCAACATACCCCGAAGATCCCCAACTAGAAATAAAAGACATAAGCCCCCAAGATAACACATACAAAATTTCTCTCTTAAAAACGGGGACACATTCAGGAACACATATAGATGCACCACAACACTACATCAAAAACAGCAAAAACATAAACGAAATAAAACTAGAAAATTTAATAGGGAAAACAACCGTACTTAAAACAAACACCCACAAAAAAGAAATAAAAATAAAACACATCAACAACATGCCAGAAAAATTTGAAAAAATAATAATCCTAAAAACAAATTGGTGGGAAAATTGGGAAAACCCAAACTACTTTAAACAAAACACATACTCATCAAAAGAATTAACAAAATACTTAATAAAAAAAGGAATAAAAGGAATAGCAATAGACAGTCCCAGCATAGATTCCCCAAATAGTGACAAAAATCATAAATTATTATTAAAAAACAATATTTGGATTGTTGAAAACTTAACTAAAACTAACCAACTAAAAAACAACAAGTATCAACATGCTTATTTCATACCCCTAAAAATAGAAACAGAAGCCTCCCCTATAAGAGCATTTATAATAGAATAAAAAAAGAATAGGTTATAAAAAAAATTAAAATTAATTTTTTTCTAATTTAATCCAAGAAATTTCATCATTATTTAACTTTTCACTTTTAAGATAACCTTTTCTTTCAATACTCTTTAAAATATTAGTAATATTACCAAAAGACAAATTATCAAAAGCTACATCATTAACATACTGTTGAATTTCATAAGTAGTCATAGATTTATTAGGTAAAATATTGAAAACCTGAGATTGAATACTAGTTAAATTTTTAACCCTAGGAGCAGTTAATTTAGAATATAAATCTTTAATATTCTCTAATTTACGAACATCATCTTTAGTTTCATTTAACTCTTTACGTAATTTAGCAATCTCATTAACATCAGATCCAGAAGTTTTATCAGAACCAGATAAAATAGTTTGCTTAATTTTTTCTTTATCAAAAACAGGATCACTATTAATATCCTGTAGTAAAGTTTTCACTTCTTGTAAACGTTTAATTTGAGCATCTTTTTCAGATATTTCTTGTTGAACTTTAATATAATCTTCTTTAGGCACAGATTGTTCCTTAAGATTTTTAATACGAATCTCTTTTTCACTTAAATCTAAATCTCTAGAATCAATCTCTCTTTTAAGTGAAAGAATACTATCTTTACTAATTAAATTACTGTTTAAATTAGCAATTTCTTCTTTATATTCGTTAATTTTACTATTTAATGATTTAATTTCAATATTTTTATCATCAATAGTTTCATTAGCTTTATCTAAACGAATCTTAATTTCAGTAAAACGATTATTTTTAAAATCATTTAATTCAAATTCAAGTTTACTACATTTATCTTTTGATAAAATTAAATCTTTAGAAATATTACGAATTTCTTCATCTCGAAGTTTAACAGTACCTTGAGAATCATCTAACTTATTTTTAATTTCAACATAATTAACATTTTTAAAATTATCTAATTCTTTACTAAATTTCAAAACATCATCTTGAGAATTTATAAGTTTCTGATTCAATTCTTTAATTTCTTCTTCTTTATCCGAATTTAAAGAAATTTCTTGTTGTAATTTATCTTTAACTTCTTTTAATTCAATATTTTTAAAATTAGTTAAATCATTTTCAAATGAAGATTTTAAATCCTCAAATCTTTCCTGTGTTTTATTAAGGTCATCTATTTTTAATGATAATTCTTCAATTTTAGAAGTTTTGGATTGAATAATCTGTTTATATTTATTAACTTCAGAAACTAGATTAGTAATCTCATCATTTTTTTCTACAATAATAGATTCTAATTCCGCAGTATCATTAGTTTCTTTAAGGGAATCTTTCTCAGCTTCAATTTGAACAATTTTAAGTTTAAGTTTATTAATCTCCAATAAACTAGATTTAACTAAATTTTGAAGCTTATTAAGCTCATTATCCTCTTTCAATGACATTATATTCAATCCTTAACTTATTTTTTAAATTTAAAGTATTCTTTCATTAATTAACTCTGCATTTAATATAGATGCACCAGCAGCTCCCCGGATAGTATTATGACCAACAAGAACATATTTAAAACTATTAGGGAAAGCTTGATCTTTTCTAACTCTTCCAACAGTTACACCCATACCATTACAAGCATCCCGATCAAGTCTTGGTTGCGGTCTATCAACTTCATCTTTAACAATAACTGGATATTCAGGAGCAGAAGGTAAGCCCAATTCTTGAGGTAAAGCTTGGAAATTAGCCATTTTACTTTTTATATCATCAATATCTTCTTCTTTATCCAATTCAATAAAGACTGCTTCAGTATGTCCATTAATAACAGCAACACGATGACAGGAAGCACTTAAATTGAAAGGAGCATCTTTCACAACACCATTTTCATAATCACCTAACAGGTACAATGATTCACTTTCCATTTTTTCTTCTTCTTGACCAATATAAGGTATAACATTATCTAAAATACCCATTGATGGAACACCATTATATCCTGCACCAGAAAGAGCTTGCATTGTTGAAACATAAATTCTATTAATATTAAAATTATCAACAAGTGGTTTTAAGGTTAATGTTAAAGCAATAGTAGAACAATTAGGATTAGTAACTAAAAAACCATCCCAATCATAAGCTTTTTGTTGATCATCTATCATATCCAAAGTTTCCGGATTAACTTCAGGAATACAAAGCGGAATATGAGGTTTCATACGCATTGCACTTGCATTAGATGCTACTACAAATTCTTTTGCAAAATCTGGATCAATTTTAGCTGCAAAATCTGAAGGTATAGAAGAAAATAAAATTTCAACATTTTTATCAACTTTATCTGGATTAGATTCAACTACTTTTATATCTTTTACAGACTCAGGCATTTCACTATCTAATAACCAAGTAGTTGCATCTTCATATCTTTTTCCTGCAGATTTTTCAGATGCTAATAAAGTTGTTATTTCAAAATCTGGATGTTGATCTAATAATCTTATAAAGTTTTGACCAACCATACCAGTTGCACCAATAATTCCAACATCTACCATTTTTAATACATCCTCTTTTTTATTAATTTATTTTATTATATCCCTAATACATCATTCATTGTACTTACTTTACCAGGTTCAGCAGAGTTAACATATCTTAAAGCTCTAATAACACCAGATATAAATACTTGACGAGTGTGAGCTTGATGTTTAATTTCTAATCTTTCACCATCACCAACATATAATACAGTGTGGTCTCCAACTATGTCTCCACCACGAATAGAATGTAAACCTATTTCTTCAGGAGTTCTTTTACCAACATGGCCTTTTCTTCCATAAACACCAATATCTTCAGGATTTCTTCCTAATTGATTAGAAATTATTTCAAATGCAGTCATAGCTGTTCCAGATGGAGCATCTTGTTTTTGATTATGATGTGCTTCTATAATTTCAATATCAAAATCATTTAAAATAGGGGTTAAATCTTTTAAAACTTTCCAAAATACATTAACACCAATAGAAAAATTAGTGGTGATAACAGATTTAACATTATTCTTTTTAATTTCATCAGCATTATTTTTACTTTGTTCTTCAGTAAACCCAGTAGTACCAACAATTAAATTAACACCACATGCAGCAGTTCTTTTAATAGTTTCAGCTGATGCAGGAGCTATAGTGAAATCTACTAAAACTTCAGCACCTGAAGATTTTAATGTTTCTTCTAAATCTTTTGAATCAGAAATTTCAACACCAATTGGCCCTATACCTGCAAATTCACCTGCATCTTTACCTGCAAGAGGAGTATCAGGCATTTCAATAGCAGCAACAACTTCCATATCTTCTTGTTCATTAATTTTTTTAACAATTCCAGAGCCCATTCTTCCAGCAGCCCCAGTTACAGCAACTTTTATCATAATCTTTACTCCAACATTATTTTTTTTAATATAATTAAATTAAATTAGCATCTTTTAATGCTTTTCTTAAAATTTCCCTATCTTCATCTAATAAAGGAACTAATGGTAATCTTAAATCACCAGAAGGTTTACCCATCATAGTTAACGCTTCTTTCATAGGCACAGGATTACTTTCCACGAACAAAGCTTTCATTAAATCATATAATTCATAATTTAATTCACTAGCTTTAACAAAGTCCCCTTTAAGTGCCGCATTAACCATTTCACTCATACGTTTAGGATCAATATTAGCCACAACACTAATTACTCCTTTAACACCAAGAGACATCATTGGAACTGTTAAACCATCTTCCCCAGATAATATTGAAAAATCATCATCAGTTATTCCTGCATCTTTAAGTAATTTGAATGTTGTTGTAAATTTTTCAAGATCAGAAACAGCTTCTTTTAAACCTACTATATTATCCATTTTAGCTAATTCAACAATAGTTTCAGAAGTTAAATCTGTTCCAGTACGAGAAGGTACATTATAAACAATTATTGGAATTTTAGTATTGTTGTTTAATGTTTCATAATGTTTGATTAAACCATGCATTTGTGGTTTATTATAATATGGAGTTATAACAAGAGCATAATCTGCTCCAGCTTCACCAGCAAATTTAACTAAATCTAAAGATTCAGCAGTGGAATTACTTCCTGCCCCTGCAATAGTGATAACTCTACCTTTAGCTTCATCAATTAAAATTTCAATTAATTTTTTTTGTTCCTCATGAGTTATTGTAGCTGATTCACCAGAAGTTCCTGCAGCTAATAATCCATTAACACCGTTTTCTATTAAAAAATTTATATTTGCACGATATCCCTCTTCATCAATTTGATCATCTGATGTAAAAGGAGTAGCCATTGCAACAAAAGTTCCTTCTAATTTCATTCTAATACCTCTTTAACGTATTCAAAAGCTCTTTTACCATCTTCCCAATCTACAAATATCACAACTGCTGTTTGTGAAGATGAAATTTCTACTATATTAATATTATTTTTTCTTAATGGGTTTGTAATATCAGATATTATGCCTGGAGTTTCTATAAAATCCGGACTTACAACAGTTAACATTGCTATATCTTGACCTAAAGATAATGAACTTAATCTATCACTACCTATTACTAAGGTATGTAATAAGTGGTATGCATTATCTGCATCTTTTTTATTAATAAATGTTGTAACACTGTTTTCACCAGCAGAAATCCCAAATATGTTTATATCATTTTCTGCTAGAACAGATGTTAAATTTGCCAATAATCCTTTTTTGTTGAGCATTTTTTCCCCAACAATTGCAACTACAGATATAGGTTCAGGATATAATGTTGCAGTCTTTAACATATCTCCATTTAATGGCCCAATAATGGCAGTCCCAGAATCTGAAAGATCCCCTTTTTCAAAACTTATTATTTTTGCTTTGATTCTAGGATCTTTATATTGTAATGCAAATGGATGCAATACTTGTGCTCCATGTGTTGCTAAGTCTCTCATTTCTTCTACAGAGATATGGTCTAATTTTTCAGCTTCTTCTATCTTATTAGGATCAGTTGTCATTACACCGTTTACATCAGTTACAATTATCACTTCATTAGCTTCTAATGCATGTCCTAAAAAGAATGCAGTTATATCACTTCCCCCTCTTCCAAGAGTAGTTATTTCATCCCGAGGCCCTTTTCCAAGAAATCCACATACTACTGGAATTATTCCTTGGTCTAATAACTCAGATATTTCTTTAGATTTTTCTTCAGAAGCTGCAAAATTAATTTTTGCTTTTAAAGGATTTGAATCAGTTAAAATTGGCCAAAATCTATTATATGGATCAATAAATTCAGATTTAACACCTAATGATTCTACTACGGAGGAAAAAACTCTTGCACTAGTCATTTCACCCATGGACAATATTTCAGCCATTTGTTTTGGTGTAGGATCATCGCCAATTGAATCTTCTGTAATTGAAATTAAATTATCAGTAGTCTTATTAATAGCTGAAACAACTACAACTACTCTATTTCCTTTCATAAATTCATTAACTACAGATTGAGCGGCTTTTCGAATCCGTTCACCATTTCCTATCGATGTACCACCAAATTTGGCTATTAAAGTTTCCATATTCTATTCACGACCTAAGATTATTGATAATATTGTTATTATAAAGATATTTCATTAATAAAGCACTTTAAAATAGGGATTCATAATCAAATATTTTACCAAAGTGCATATAAACTATTATTCATTTATTATTATAGTCATTTAACATTTATAAATCTAATTAATTAATTAAATTAAATAAAAGAAGATTATAAAAAATAGGATAATCTGAATAGTTCTCAATAAATCCATTAAAAAAAAAGTTTCCAAATATAAATAAAAAAATTTTATGAAAAATTTAAAAATAAAAGTAAAAAAAATAGAATATGTAACAAATTAAATTTAAGCTTGAACAGCTTGTTGTCTAACTAATCTAGTTACATAACCAGCAATTTTATTTCTTAAATGTTTAGTACTTACAGTAGAATATTCTGCAACTAATTTTTTATTTTCATCAAAATCAGTAGTAAATACTCCAGGATGAATTTCTATAAGTTCTTTGGATATACGTTTAACAAAAGTAGTTCTAATATTACCCATTATTTTCCCTCCATAATAATTCTTTTTGTTTATTTTTACTTAACATAGCAAGCATATTCATTATAATAGTAAGAATATCTCCGTCGATATCCTTTTCTTTAGCTAATTTTAAAACTTGATTATGTACTTCATCTTCACGAGATTTATCATAAATTTCCATACCTAAAAATTTTTTAGCTTTTACAACGTCTTTAGCTAAAGCTGTTCTTTCATCAATTAAGTTAACTAAATCATTATCAATTTCATCGATTCTTTTCCTAGATTTTTGAAGAAGTTCATTAGCTTCTTCTTCGTTCATACACAAGTCAGTTTTCTTGCCATTATCCATGAAAATTTCTCCAATAACTATTTGATAATAATTATAATCTATATTTAGTAATATATAAAGGTATTTTTTTAAAATTAAAATTTGAAAAAAATCATTCCAAAAATTTAGTTCCATTATTATTAACAGAAGTTTTAATAATTTCACCTTCTTCTAAAAATGACCAAGCATCATAAACATCATCCACATATTCATCAGTTACAATTGCAACATAAGCAGAACCTGAACCAGACAATCCAGAAGCTAATGCTCCAGCATTTAAAGCTTCAACAGCAATCTGATTATTGAATTTAAGAACAGTTCCATAAATAAGACCATTTAAATTTAATGCATCATAAAAATCTCTTTCACATGCCTTCTGAAAAGCCATACTAACTAAAGGTGAAAATAATTTAATTCTATCTAAATCAACACTACCACTTAAAGAGGGTTTATTTGGCATGTAAATAAGAATATTGTTCTCATCCATGTTCTCATGTAAAATAATTTTACGATTAGTATTATCCGTGATTAAAATCCCACCAAAATAGGAAGCTGTTGCATCATCAAATGATCCTGTAATTGTAACCCCACAATCAATTGATGCATTAATAGCTAAATTAATTATTTCCATATCATTTAATGGTTTTAAATTTAATTCTTCACTTATTAAAGCAGAACTTGCCATGGTTACTGCATTAGATATAGAGCTACTACTAGATAAACCAGAACCTAATGGCACATTAGATTCTGTTTTAATTTTAATTCCCAAATCTAATTCATCCCTATTGATATTATAATAATTTAAAACTTTATCAATACAATGATACATTAATTTAGTATCAGCATTAATATCAGAAATACAAATATTAGGTTTATCAATAATTTCTGCATCAATAATATTGTTTAAACTTATTCCAAAAGCAGATCCAAAACCTGTTGCCATTGCATTAATTATTGTAGCAGAACCTGGAGATTGAACTATTTTTTTCATGAAAATTCCCTTTTATAAATATCTTTTTTAAAAAAAAGTTTAATATAAATATATAATAATTTTTTATTTTTTATAACTAATATATTAATTGTAAAAAATAGATATTATAATTAAATTAATTATAATATAAAAAATAATTTATGATTTTTAAAAAGTGATAGAATATGGATGAAAAATCAAAATACTTTGGATATGGTATTGTAGGTGGAATTACAATTTTATTAATTGTAATCTTAATTGCCACTTTAATACCTATAGGAGTTGATGCTTTAACACCAGATACTATTGCTGTTATTCCAATTCATGGTGAAATTAGTTATGATAATAATTCTAACATTACAGTAACTAATCCAGATACCTTTGAAGCCATGATAAATAAAGCAAATTCTGATCATAAAGTTGCAGCCATAGTTTTAGATATTGATAGTAATGGAGGTAATTTAGTTGCTACTCAAGAAATGTTAGATTGTATTAATCAAACCAACAAACCTATAGTTGCATGGATCGGAGATAGTGGTTCATCTTGTGGTTATTTATTGTCTACAGGTACCGATAAGGTTATTGCTAGTCCTAACTCTGCAATTGGAGATATTGGTTTTACATTATCTAGTGCAGATTTATCCGCGTATTATTCCAAGTTAGGTATTACAGCCGATACCAGTAAAGGAAATATTTTTAATAGTATTTCACCAAGTTATACTAGTTTATCCTCTTCACAAAAGGTTATGATTAAAAATATGTTAAGTAGTGATTCTAATTATTCCGTTTCTACAATTAGTCATAATCGTAATTTGAGCAGTGAAACCGTGCAAAATTATGTGAATGGTAAGGTTTGTAATGGTAATACCGCTTTAAATAAAAATTTAATTGATGGTTTAGGAACTCAAAAAAAGGCTATTCAAATTGCTGCTAATGAAGCTAATTTAACTAAATATGAAGTAATTAAATATGATTCAAGTACAAATTTGAATACTGATTGTTGGGACAATATCAAAAATGCAATTACTAAAAAATATAAATATTAAATTTGTTCATATCAATAAAAACTATTAAATAGTAGAAGAATGATTATTATAATTAACTTTAAAATAAAATTAAAAAAAATCATAAAAAAGGAGAAAAATATAATGACAAAAATAGAAGTATTTACCTCACCTACTTGTCCACACTGCCCAGCAGCAGTTAAAGTAGTTGAAGAAGCAAAAAAACAAATCGAAGGAATAGAAATAGAAGTATTAGATGCTTCAAATGAAGAAAACCGTGAAAAAGCTATGGAATACCAAATATATGCAGTACCAACAATAGTAATTGATGGTAATGTTGAATTCGTTGGTGCTCCTACACTTCAAGAATTACTTACAAAATTACAAAACTAAATAAAAATACCAAATTTCAAATTTTTTTACTATTTTTTTATAAAAAATAGTTGGGACTGTCCCATAATTAATTTTTTCTTTTTTTACTTTTTTGATTTTGTTATTTTTCTTATTTTGTATAAATTTTGATTGATAGAAGTTGTTTTAGTTATTCTATCGTTTAGAAATAGTTAATTATAAATGTGTAAATTGATAAATAGTTTAATAACGACAAAAAACAAAAACCAAATCCACATTACTTTTTTATGTGGTTTGTGGCATTTAAATTTTTTGGTTTTTTCACTGTTTTTTTGTGGTTTTTAAAATTTTTTTTTTATACAAAATTGAAAAAAGTACGGATAGGTTTTAATTTATGGTTTGTTGTAGTTTTAAAGCTGATTTGCAGGCTAATTTTATTTTAAATGTTCCTGGATATAATTTAAAGGATGAGGGTTTGGTTTTTACTGTTAAATTTATTGTGAGTAAGTTTAAAGAGGATTTTCCTTCTTTTTTTGAAGATTTTAATATGGGTCGTGGTCGTCCTAAAAAGTATTTGCCTGATGAATTATTGGGTTTGTTTGTTTGGGGTGTTTTTAATAATGTTTTAAGTTGTAGGAAATTAGCTGATTGGTTAGATAATAATGATGAGTCTTGTAATTATATTTTAAATAATAAGAAGCCTAGTAAATCAACTATTTCACGTTTTTTTAAATATAATAAGTTTTTGATTGGTGAATTATTTTATTATACTGTGTTTTTGGGTTTAAAACTTAAATTGATTGATAATAATTGTGTTACGGTTGATGGGACTATTTTAAAGGCAAATGCTAATAATTTTAATTTAATAAAAATTGAGGAAATAAATTTCCTAGAAAAACTGATTAAAAAATATTCAGATAAGAAAAGTAAGAACAGTACATTGGTTATAAATTAAGAAAATACATTCAAAAAGGTAAATCATGCCTAGATTTAAAACCTTTAGTGGATAAAATAGATGAAAATTTGAATAAGAATGGTTTGAAACTTTTAAAAACTTGTTTAATTAGTAAAAGTAGATTAGACTATGTTAAGGGTTTTCTAATTTTTTTAAAAGAAAATTATGATGGTAAGCATACGATTAGTTTCACGGATCCTGAATCACGTTGGATGAAAGATAAAGAGGATAAAATGGGATTAAACTATAATTATCAAGTTGCAGTGGATAGTCACAATGGAATGGTGGTTGCTGAGTATTTAACTCATAGCTCCCAACTTGATCATCATCAGATGCTTAAAATGATGAAAATGGTTGAAGAAAATTTAGGTCAAAGACCAAAATTTTATTTAGCAGATAATGCATATTTAAACAATCAAGCACTAGAACACGCTTTCATTAATGGTTCCATACCATTAATTCCCAGCAGAGTGGAAAGCATGAAACATAAAAAAGGAAATAAAATAAAAAGCTATAGTAAAATTAATTTCATTTATAATGAAAAAGCAGATTGTTATATTTGTCCACAAAACGAAATACTAAATTATCAGCATAATCGAAAGATTAATAATGTGTTTTATCGTGTTTATTCTACCAGTATGTGTAAAAATTTGTAAAATCCCACAATGATTGTACAAAAAGCAGAGTCCGGGAAATAATGGACAGAGAACACCCATTACGGAGTAAATTAAGACAAGATTTCAACTCAAAACTAGGGGAAAGCATGTATCAAAAAAGAGCACCCTTAAGTGAAGGATACTTCGGATCTCTTAAAAAAAATTATAAAATGCAAAAAAGTAGAACGCAAACACCTTAAAAATGCAAAACACGAATTAACACTTAAAGCAATAGCACACAACATACAAAAAATACATAAAAATTTAAACACAACACTCATTTAAAAAAAACATCACATATAAAATAAATAAAAAAAATAACAAACCTAGTTAATCTAATCTACAATTAAATAAATCAACACTTAATAAACAGAAGTTTACTAATTAAAAAAAATGGTTAGGTGCCATTTCAAGTGTAAAATTAACATAAATACACCCAAAAACAGCACATCCCCTCAATTTTTTCTAAAAAAAATTTTCACTTATGGGACAGCCCCATAGTTTAAACTTTTTTTTAACTAATACATTAATTAAATAACTTTTTTCTGAAAAATAATATAAAATAAGCCTTGTTTTAAATTATAAAATATAAAAAATAGCAACTAAGAAAAAAATAAAAAAAGTTAAATATTTAACTTTGAGGAATGCCTGCATAAGCTTCATGAGCTGTTTGCAAATCCTTTTTAGCTTGTTCTAATCTTTGATTAACTTCAGAAGAAGGTTTACCCGTAGATAAAGCACTGTCTACTCCATCTAAACTATTTTTAGAACGAACCAATTCAAGTTGAGCATCTGCAAATTGTTGTTGAAGAGAATCATTACCAGAAGCATAAACAGCTACCTTAGTAGTATTAAACTGACCTTCCAAATCAGAATAATTAGATCTAAGACTTGCTAACTCATCATATTGAGTTCCACTAGATACCCCACCAGTTAAATTACTACTCACTAAGTTAAAACCAATATAAGCAGCTACAACTATTGTAGCAATTATCATTATAACGCCAAGAATAGAGATAAGCATCGATGTTGATTTAAATAAATTTAAACGTGACTTTTTCATAAAAATCTCCTTTATAAGATAAAATATAAAAAAATATTCTACCTAAATAACTATAAAATAATATATCAAAACACATATTTAAATTTAATAAAAAAATTATAATAAAAAAATATAATCTGAAATTTATAAATATAATATTAAATAAATTAGAAATCATTATGAATTCCAGTGAAAAAATAAATTTAACAACCACCAAATTCGAAGAATTTTTCACAACAAAATATAAAGATAAAGTATATGATGTTTTAGAAAAATTTCCCGATGAAAAATCACTTATAATTGAATATCCTGAATGGGAAATGTTTGATCCTGATCAAGCGGACTTATTACTTGACAAACCTGAAGAAGTAATAAATGCTGCTAAAACAGCACTGAAAAATATTGATCCCTTAATGAAAGATGCGGATATTAATATAAGATTTGCACATGTGACAAATATAATTCCATTAAAAGTTTTATTAAGTAAATACATAGGAAGTTTTGTATCTGCAGATGGAATTATACGAAAAACAGACGAAATACGTCCCCGTATAGAAACTGGAGTATTTGAATGCCGAGGGTGTATGAGGTTACATGAAGTAGAACAGACAAATGATAGACATGTCATGGAACCAAGTTTATGTAGTGATTGTGGTGGACGATCTTTTAGACTTTTAGAGGGGGAAAGTAAATACATAGACACACAAACAGCACGTATGCAAGAACCATTAGAAAACTTATCAGGAGGAACAGAACCTAAACAAATGTTGATGGTTCTTGAAGATGATTTAGTTGATAAATTAAATCCTGGAGATAAAGTAAGAATAACTGGAACACTTAAAACATTCAGAGAAGAACGTAGCGGAAAATTTAAAAATTATATCTATGTAAATTACATTGAACCATTAGAACAAGAATTTGAAGAATTATCACTTAGCGAAGAAGATGAAAAAGAAATTTTAGAATTAAGTAAAGATCCTGACATATACAATAAAATTATCAAATCCACAGCTCCAAGTATTAAAGGATATCGAGAAGTAAAAGAAGCAATAGCATTACAACTTTTCGGAGGATCTGCAAAAATCTTAGAAGATGAAACTAGACTACGGGGAGATATACACATTTTAATAGTAGGGGATCCAGGTATAGGAAAATCTCAAATATTAAAATATGTATCCAAATTAGCTCCTAGAAGTATATATACTAGTGGTAAAGGTACAACAGGTGCTGGATTAACCGCAGCCGCAGTTAGAGATGAACTTGGAGGATGGTCCCTTGAAGCAGGTGCATTAGTACTTGGGGATCAAGGTAATGTTTGTGTCGACGAATTGGATAAAATGCGAGCTGAAGATAGAAGTGCACTTCACGAAGCATTAGAACAACAAACTGTAAGTATAGCAAAAGCAGGAATAATGGCAACATTAAACAGTCGTTGTAGTGTACTTGCAGCAGCAAACCCAAAATTTGGGCGATTTGACCGATATAAAACAGTAGCAGATCAAATAGATTTACCTTCCCCAATTTTAAGCAGATTCGATTTAATGTTCATCATAGAAGATAAACCAAATGTAGAAAACGATAGGGAACTAGCAAAACATATATTAACAATTCATAAAGAGAACAATGTAAATTATGAAATAGAACCAGAATTACTAAGAAAATATATTGCATATGCACGTAAAAATGCTAACCCAAAATTAACAGATGAAGCAAATGAAGTATTAGAAGAATTTTATGTTAGTATGAGAAGTGGTGCAGTAGAAGAAGAAGCACCAGTACCAATAACTGCAAGACAATTAGAAGCAATTATCCGTTTAGCAGAAGCTAGTGCTAAAATTAGATTAAAAGAGTATGTGGAACCTGAAGATGCTGAAAAAGCTATAAAGTTACAACAAGCATGTCTTAAAGAAGTAGGATACGATCCTGAAACAGGGAAAATAGATATTGATAAAGTAGAAGGCCGTACACCTAAATCAGATCGGGACAAATTACAGGTTGTAATTGAAGTAATTACTGAATTACAATCTGAATTTGAAGGTAATGCTCCAATAAACATTTTAAAACAAAGAATGTTAGAAGATTATGATGTTGGTGAAGAAAAATTAAATCAAATGATTAAAAATCTTAAATCTAGAGGAGTTATATTCGAACCTAATGCTGGAAAATTAAAAAAAGTCTAAAAAAAATTTTATAAAAAATAAAATTTTATTTATATAATAATTATTTATACAATAGTTTAATATAATATAAAAAACTAAATTTATATATTATATTTTTATTGATAACTTTTTAAACAAAATATTATTTTTTTTAACAAATTTTTTCATGAAAAATTAAAAATATAGATTAATGGAGAGATAAATCATGGATGATTATAATAAATTACTAGATCGTGCAATAGACCAACTACCTCCTGAAGTTTTTGAAACAAAAAGATTCAAAGTACCTAAAGCATACAGTGTAATACAAGGAAATCGTACTTTCATACAAAACTTCAAAGATGTAGCTGAAGTATTAAACAGAGACCCTCAACACATATTAAAATTTTTATTACGTGAATTAGGTACCGCTGGAAACTTAGAAGGTCAAAGAGCAATATTACAAGGAAAATTCAACCATTTCCTTATTAATGAAAGAATAGATGAATATGTGGAAAAATATGTTATCTGCCACGAATGTAACAGACCAGATACAAAAATTATTAGAGAAGACCGTATATTCATACTTAAATGTGCAGCTTGTGGTGCAAGAGCACCTTTAAAACCAATTTAAGGAGATAAAATCTCCTATATTAACTTTTTTTAAAAAAAAGTTATCTTTTTTTACTATTTTGATTATTATGTTTTGCCCAGAATGTGGAAATACCGAAGAACCATTAATCAATGGCGTGTGTAAAAACTGTTTTTTAAAAACATACCAAATGATAAAAATCCCTGAAAATATTGATGTTATAATTTGTAAACATTGTAATGCTAAACTTTTCCAAGGACAATGGATTGATGAAGAAATACCTGAAGAAGAAATAATTTATAGAGCTATTGAAGATGCTATAAAAATTGATGAATTAACTGAAAATCCTATAATTGACTTAGAAATTCTTCAAATGCGTGGAACTATAGCTGAATGTGAAGTAATAGTTAATGGAAACGTGTTAAACACCGATATAAATGAAATTTATAATGTTAATGTTAAATTAAATCATAACGTATGCCCTAATTGCAGTAAAAAAGAATCAGGTTATTATGAAGCAGTAATACAATTAAGAGCAGATAATCGAGAAATAAAACAAGAAGAACTTAATAAAATTGAAGGGGTAGTACAACATACAATCAATAAACAAGCCAAAAAAGATAAATTAGCTTATATTCCCCAAATATTAACCCCTAAAGAAGGGTTTGATTATTATATTGGTTCATATAAAACAGCAAAAAAAATAATTAATAATTTAAAAAATGAAATTGGTGGAGAAAGTAAAGAATCTCCAAGATTAATTAGTGAAGATAAATCTACAGGAAAAGGTTTATATCGTATATGGATTTCATTCAGATTACCCGAATACGAAATTGGTGATTTTGTAAAATTTGAGGATAAAATATTAGAAATTACACATATTAGTGGACATAATATTCACTGCGAAAATCTTCAAGACAGAAAAGATTTTAATATCCAGTGGAAAAACAGTACTAAAGTAAAATTACTTGAAAAAAATACAAAGGTAAAACAAAGTATTGTTACGGATAAATCTCCTAGTATGATACAAATTTTAGATCCTGATGATTATACTACAGTTGATTTAGAAATGAATGATAAATTTAATAACATTAATATTGGTCAAGAAGTAGATACTATTAAATTAGAAGGCCAAGTTTACTTATTATAAATGAAAAGAATTTTAGTGATATTTTATGAGTAATCAAGAAAAATTAGAAATAATCCAAAATGGAACACTTGAAATTATAGAACCAGAAGAATTAATAGAATTATTTGATAATGAAAAACCAATAGCTTATACTGGTTATGAGCCTTCTGGTAAAATCCATTTAGGTCATGCAATTACAATAATGAAATTAAAACAATTACAAAAAATGGGTTTTCATATAAAAATATTACTTGCAGATTATCATGCTTACTTAAATGGAAAAGGTAATCTTGAAGATATTAAAGTTACTGCAGAATATAATAAAAAATGTTTCCAAGCTTTAGGTTTAGACTCTGAAACTGAATATGTTTTAGGTTCTTCATATCAAACTGAACCAGAATATACTAATAATGTTTACCAATTAGCTACATTAACTACATTAAAAAGAGCTAAACGTAGTATGGATCAAGTTAGTCGTCATGATGACAATCCAAAAGTTGCTAGTACAATTTATCCACTTATGCAAACCGCAGATATGGCTTATTTGAAAGCAGATGTTGCTTTAGGTGGAATGGAACAAAGAAAAATTCAAATGTTAGCACGTGAAACATTACCTAAAATAGGGGAAAAAGCTCCTGTTTGTATACATACTCCTTTATTACATGGTACTGATGGTGATGATAAAATGAGTAGTAGTAAAGGTAACTTTATTGCTGTTGATGATACCCCTAAAGATATTAAGAAGAAAATTAATAAAGGATATTGTCCTAAAGGAGAAATTGAAAATAATCCTATGATTGAAATTTGTGAAAACTTTTTATTCCCTAACCAAGAAACTATTAAAATTAGTCGTCCCGAAAAATTTGGTGGAAATTTAGAATTAACTCACGAAGAATTAATAAAACAATTTAGTGCTAGTGAATTACATCCTATGGACTTAAAAAATGGTGTTAGTGATTTCTTAATAGAATTTTTAGAACCTGTACGTGAATTCATGGAAGAATAAAAAAAAAGTATATTTGGAATAATATAATAATTATTAATTAAAATGTTTGAGTTGATATAATGGATGCTGAAGAATACGAAATGAGATTACCTAATGGTGTTGGAGAACAAGTCTTAGCACACACTATTGATAAATTTGAAGTTAAATTAAAACAAACTGAATATGGTCCTAAACTTATAGGGACTAAAGAAGAATTAGAAAAAGCTAAAGATTTTATGACTGATTCAATAAAAAAAAGATTAAAAGAATTAGAAAATTAAACATATATTATTTTTCTTAACTTTTTCTTTTTTTAGATATTAAACTGGATATTTCTACACCTATTAAACCACCAAGGAATCCAACTAGTAAGTACATTGGAATATAAGTTAAAAGAAGTAAAAGCACATTTAATATAAAATTATATTCTATAGTTACTAAAAGTGTTCCAACAATAACAGAACAGATTCCAGAAATTAATCCCATTAATATTCCATGAATAACTCCTTTTCCAACATTAGGTTTATTAATATGTGTTGAAAAAATTATAATTCCAATTAACACAAGTAATAATAATAAACCATTAATAGAAAATTGTTGTAACACAAAACTTAAAATGTAAGATATAATAAATGTTACAATTCCACCAATGCATATTAATTTCCAATCAATTTCATCTATTTCTAAAAAATTTAACATATGATATTATTCCTCAATTACAATAATTATTTATTTATCTTATCTAATGTTATTTACACAAATATCAAATAATGGTGCAACTGCTTTTTGAATGTCTCTACTTACAAGATTAACTCCATTGTTTGCATTGATAATCTTAAAATTATGATTTCTACATAAATTTTCATAGTTACATTGAACTTTAGTTAAAAATTCTTTATTTTCAAATTCATCAATTCCAGTTGTTCGTTTAAGACTTTTATCCAAATCGATATTTAAGTATAAAACCATGTCAGGATTTTTAACAAATTTATTAATTTCATATATCCAATCTTGTGGTTCTTGGTAAGCTAAGCTACTGTAAAATGATCTATCACTTAAGACTATTTTACCCTCTTTTTCATATGATTCAATAGTGTTCATTAATTGCATTCTATCTGCTGCAAAAAGTAAACCTAATGTTTTTTGCACATTACTTGTAGTTGAATCTTCATGAGTTAAAATTTCTCTAATTACTTTACCAACAGTTTTATCAGTAGGTTCCACAACACATTCAACTTTTAAACCATTTTTTTCAAGATAATTTTTTAGTAAATTTATTTGTGTTGATTTACCACTACCATCAATTCCCTCAAAAACAATATACATATAATATAATTTTATAGTTTAAAATATATAAAATAGTTATAGTATAAAAAAATTGGAGTACAACTTATGAAAATACCTGAATTATTATCTCCTGTAGGTAATGTAGAACATTTAAAAATTGCGGTTTTAGCTGGTGCAAGTAGTGTATACTTGTCTGGTAAGAATTATGGTGCTAGAAAGTATGCAGATAATTTTACAATTGAAGAAATAAATAAAAGTGTGGAATATGCACATATGCATAATGTTAAAGTTTATATTACTGTAAATACTTTAATTAAAGAGGAAGAATTAGGGGAATGTTTAAAATATGTTTATGAATTATATTCTTTAGGTGTTGATGGTGTACTTATCCAAGATATAGGTTTAATGAAATTAATTCATGAATTTATTCCAGATTTTAATATTCATGCTAGTACACAAATGAATATTGAAAATATAAATGATTTAAAATGGGCGAAAAAAAGTGGTATTAGTCGTGTGGTTTTACCTAGAGAATTAACTTTAAATGAATTAAAAGATATGACTCAAGAAGCGCATAAAATAGGATTAGAAGTTGAATTTTTTGTTCATGGAGCTCAATGTTACTCTTATAGTGGAAGATGTTTATTTAGTAGTTTTATTGGAGGGCGTAGTGGTAATCGTGGTACTTGTGCACAACCATGTAGACAAGCTTATACTTTAACTGCTGATAGTTGTAATGGTAATTTTTACAAATTAGGAAATAATGATGGAAAATATTTTTTAAGTCCTAAAGATTTAAGTTTATATGGTAAACTAGATGTTTTAAGTGATATTGGAGTGGATTGTTTAAAAATTGAAGGGCGTATGCGTAATAAAGAATATGTTATGATTACAACTAGTACATATCGTCAATCTTTAAATAAGTTACGAAGAAGAAGTAAGGACAAAGAATTCACAACACAAAAAGGTCATGAAGATTTAAGTTTAGTTTTTAATCGAAAATTAAGTACTGGACATTTATTTAATAATGAGGATTCTAATAAGATAATGAATATTGATAATCCCAGCCATATTGGATTATATATTGGAAAAATTCAGGAATTTGATAAAGAATCTGGAAAATTTTTCATACAATTAAACGAAAATTTAATCCATATCCCCCAAAAAGGTGATGGTTTAGTTATTGAAGGAACTCCTTTAAAGAAAGATAGTAAAACTCATACTTATGGTTTTGATATTAGTGGAAATCCCCATTTTAAAAAATCTAAAGCTTATTGGAAAAAAAATAGATTAATAAAAGAAAAAGTGGAAGGTAAAGTTCTTATAGTTCAAAAAGTTAGGGAAAACAAAAAACCTTATATAAACATTGAAAAAGGATGTAAAGTTTATTTAAACAAAAGAAATAGTGTTAATAAAACATTAAAAGAATTAGAGCATGATTCTCAAAGTCAAGGTTTTAGAAAATCTACACTTCACATAAAATTTAATGTGGATAAAGAAAATTATCCAATAATAAAAGGAACTATTAAATTAAGTAATGGTGAACTTGTAACAGTTAAACAAAAAGGATTGAAACCTTGGGAAACAGCTAAAAACCGACCTATTAATGAAAAAACTATAGAAAAACAAATCAGCAAAATTAGTGATTTGCCTTATTATTTAGAAACAGTAGAAGTAGGGAGAATAAATAGAAATTTATTTACTCCTATAAGTGATTTGAATCAATTAAGAAGAAATTTTTTCAAAAAAGCTGAAGAAAAAATTTTAGGTACATATCTTCCTAAAAATAGGGATCTTAAAAATTCAAAAGAAAAGATTAAGGAATATCTTAAAAAAGAGAATCAAATCTCAATAAATAATAAATCAATAGATAAAAACTTAAATGTATACATTAATAATTTAACAGTTTTAGAAAATTTAAATGAAAATATTTTTAATAATATATATTTTGATATTCCAACAAAAAATAGTAAGTTAATAGATGAACATAAAAGTTTAGATATTAGTTATTGTGTTAATATTATTAAAGAAGCTAATAGAATTTGTGCTGAAAAAAATTGTAATTTTATTTGGATGTGGCCAAGTATAGTCCATGACGAATTATTTGAAGATTTGGTTAAAGTTTGTGGAATTCTTTCAAAAGTAAGCACAGTTCCTTCAATAATGATTTCTAATTTAGGGATTGGTGAATACTTAAAGGATAAATTTAAAATTGAAATTTATGGAACATATCATTTAAATATTTCTAATAGTGAAAGTGTTAAAAAGTTAAATAATTTCAAATTACTTACTATTTCCCCGGAGTTAAGTAAAAAAGATTTTAAGAATATTTTTAATAGTTATAATAAAGAGTTTCCAGTTTTAGAAATTCTTATCCATGGAAATATGGAATCATTAATTAGTAGAAAAAATATTCTTCCACATGATATAAAGAATTCCCTTAAAAAATTGGATAATCCAAATAATGAGATTAATAATGTTTACTTAAATGATAAAAATAAGAATAAATATTCTCTTTATCGTCCACTTAATGAAGATGGTGTAATGATGTTAAATTATCAAGATTTATGTCTTATTAATGAAGTTGATTTTTTTAAAGATAGTGGTGTTAATAATTTCAGTATAGATGCTAGATGGAAAAATATAGATTATGTTAATAATATTGGGAAAATATATAAAGATGCTATTAACCTTGATGATGTTTCTAAAAATAATTTAAATAGTATTAAGAAGTATTCTCCTAATATTAGTAGTGGAAATTTTACTCGTGGATTTTAAACAGCGATTTAATTATTGTAGGTTATTTATTATGGCAATGGATTTAGAACAAATTGATGGTGTAGGAACTAAATTATCTAAGAAAATATTAAATAGTGTTGGGGGAAAGGAAAATCTTTCCCAAATCGTTGAAAACCTAGATTTGGAGCAATTAAGTAAAATTGATGGTATTTCACAAAGAAAAGCTATTCAAATTATGAATAGTTTATTAGGAAACCCTCAAGAGAAATTTTTAAAAAGTGAAAGGGCTCATGTTTTGTATGAAGAGATTATAAGTAAAATTTTAAATTTTTCTAATACAAATTATAGTCGTAATCGTGTCCAATTATTGTCCCCTACAACAGATATTAATAAGATTAATAGGCATTTAGATTTTGTAATGGAAGCTAAGGATAAAATTAGTCATTTACCTATTGATGATTTAAAAGTTTTAATGAAAAATTTAGGAGAACCAGAAGAAGTTAAAGGTTCTTATGATCCAAGTAAAGTTATTGTTGTGGAATCTCAGGAAGATGGGAATTATTTAACTGATTTGAATTTAAATAAGTATTATCCTATTGTTGTTGCTAGTAATTCCCAATTGTTTGCTGATGAAATTAGAGATTATGAAGTAATTTTTTATGTTTATAATGAAGGTTTCTTGGATTTTGGTGATATGGGTAATGTTATTATGATTAGTCATGAATCTCCTGTTTATGAGATTGTTCCCGAAATGGTAATTGATTATTTTGATAATAATAGAGAATTATTTGAAAAAATTTTTGAAATTCGTAATATTTTAGGCTTAAATAGTGTTTGTGATTGTGTTGAACCTTTATTAAGTGATTTGGATGATTTTAAAAGTAATGATATAAATATTGAAGAAATTGTTTTAAATGTTAAGCAAGATATGGATGAAGAGTTAAAAAATAGTATAAAAAATGTTGATATTGGAGGAGATGAAGTCCTCGATTTATTAAATAATGATTTACCTAAAAAAATAGAGGAAATATTTGAAGAGATTATAAGTAAAGGTAAAGAAAAATTATTAGAAGCTACCCATATTGACTTTGATCCTTACATAAAAAAATATCCAATCGAAATAGATAAAGAAGAATTAGAAAGAATAAACCAAGAACAAGAAAATATCAAAACAACAAATTTATATGATAAAAAAATAACAATAGCATCCCAATTATATAATATCAGAAAACAAGCTGAAGAGGAAATAGAAGAAACTATAAAATTTGATTATGAATTCACATTAGGAAGTTTCGCATACACATACAATTTAAACAAACCCAAAATAAGTGAAAATTTAAAAATAACACAAGGAATAAACTTAAATTTAGCCCTAAATCAAAATATCCAAAAAATAGATTATCACTTATCCCCTGAAGATAATATAGCATTATTAACTGGGGCAAATAGTGGAGGAAAAACAACACTTCTAGAAACAATCGGTCAAATAAATATAATGACCCAAATGGGTTTACCTATACCTGCAAAAGAAGCAGAAGTAAAAATATTAAATGAAATATATTACTTTAGCAAAGGAAGATCATTAGATGCAGGAGCATTTGAATCATTTCTTAATGTATTCATGCCAATAGTAACAAATAATCATAAAAAATTAGTATTATTAGATGAATTAGAAGGAATAACAGAATTAGAAGCAGCAGTGAAAATAATAAGTAGTTTCATTGAAATGTTAAAAGAAACAGAATCATATGGAATAATAGTAACCCATATGGCAAAAGAATTAAGTAATTACACAAAAGTACGTATAGATGGAATAGAAGCAAAAGGATTAGATAAAAACTATAATTTAATAGTGAATAGAACTCCACAAATCAATCTTCTAGCAAAAAGTACACCTGAACTTATTCTAAAAAGAATATATGAAAACTCACACGGAAAATTAAAAGAAGTATATGGAGAAATACTTAAAAAATTTTAAAAAGAAAATAATAAAATACAAAAACAACAAAAATTAAATAAATATAAATTAAAGGCCTAAAGATAAAAATGAAAGTTACAAGCAACACAAGAAATCCTAATCTAAAAAGATTAAACGAAATAATCAAAGTACTGCGGAAAAATGGATTAGAACATATTAACGAACACGCAAAACTATCACACAAAAATCCATTTAAGAAAAAAAGTAGTGAAGAAGAAGAATTAGAAGCAAATACAAACTTACTTGCAATAAGAGTAAGAAAAAGTTTCCAGGAATTAGGACCAACTTTCATAAAATTAGGCCAAACATTAAGTACACGTCCAGATTTAGTAGGATATGAAATGGCGGATGAACTAAGTAAATTACAAGATAATAACCCTGCCATACCAGTTGATGAAATAAAAACACAAATAGAAACAGAATTAGAAAAACCCTTAACAGAAATTTACTCAGATTTTGATGAAACACCAATTGCAACAGCAAGTATAGGACAAGTACATCATGCAACCCTAAAAAAAGAAAAAAAAGAAGTTGTAGTAAAAGTACAAAAACCAGGATTAGAAGAAATAATAAAAACTGATTTAAACTTAATGAGATTCTTCGCTAAACGTATAGACAAATATATATACAGAGCAAAAACTTTAAACTTACCCGCTATCGAAAAAGAATTTGAAAGATCCCTAAACAAAGAAATAGATTATAACCAAGAACTTTCAAATATGCAAAGATTTAGAGAAAATTTCAAAGATGATTATGGAATTTATATACCTAAAGGATACCCAGAATATTCCACAAAAAAATTAATAACAATGGAATTTATTAAAGGAAAAAAAGTATCAGAAGTAATAGAAAATCCTGAAGGATATGATGCTAAATTAATAGCAAATAGAGGAGTAAAATCCTATTTTAAACAAATTTTAATAGATGGATTTTTCCACGCAGACCCACACCCTGCAAACATATACATTTTAAATAATAACATAGTATGTTATTTAGATGAAGGAATGATGGGATGGATGGATACAACATTCCGTGAAAACTTAGCCGAACTATTCCTATTTTTAATATCAAAAGATGCAGATAATATGATAAACCAATTAAGATATATGGACATATTAACTGATGAAACAGATATAAAATCCTTAAAATATGATTTAAATGATTTAATAGCAAAATATTATGGTGCAGAATTACAAAAAATGCAAGGTGGAATGACAGATTTAATTAACTTAATGATAGATTATAATGTTGCCCTACCAAGAGAATTTGTATTAATGGCACGAGGAATAGGAATGATAGAAGAAACAGGATTAGCTTTAGATCCTGAATTTAATGTAGTTAAAGTATTAAGTCCACTAGCAGAAAAAATATTACTAGACAAATTTAGTCCACATCGTGGAGTAGATTATATAAAACACAATATCATAGAAGTAGAACATATAATGAAAATTTTACCAAAATTTGCAACAAGTATGTTATACAAAATTGAAGAAGGTAAAATAGAAATAGAAATAGAACCTAAAGGCCTTTCACGTGCTACAGATATGGTATCAATGTCAATCATATTAGCTGCATTGTTAATGGGATCATCATTAGTAATGATAACAAATAAAGGTTTAATGATAATGGGTTATCCATTTTTAGGATTTATTGGATTTACAATAAGTTTATTTGTAGCATTAATAAGTGTTTATAATTTCTTTATAAAAAAAGAAAGAAAATAAAAACATACTATTTTTTTTAAAAAAAAGTCATAACCTAAATAAATAGATTATGACTAAATATTACCCGTATACTAACTCTCATGAATCATAGGTAGATTACCCTTCCCTCCTCGAGCAACCCTCGAAACAGGCAGCCTGTGCAATGTTAGGTTATTAATTTAGTCACAGATGGTAAAAAAATATAACTTTATCTCATAAAAAATACCTATATCATTGTTCACTAAAAAAAATTAATGATACGACAATAATAAATATATTAAAAATAGTATATAACATTTTTTAAAGAATATATAAAAATTAGTATAAAAATTGGAATAATAAAATTAGTAATTATAAAATGAATTGGCAGCGAAATGAAATTCCCAT